>PFVA01000065.1:6561-12777 GCA_002790365.1 Ignavibacteriales bacterium CG_4_9_14_3_um_filter_30_11 | reverse complement strand
GCCAGTGGTATATATTTTTACAAAATAACAGCCGGTAATTTTTCTGAAATAAAGAAGATGGTTTTGTTGAAATAATATTTGCACCACAATTAATGAGTTCCGGAACTTTTGCAGCCATCATAGTGGGGGTTTCTGGAAATACAGTTTTCCCATTTTGAATTATTGGTTTTCCGGCATTAGCATGAATTAAAATTGGAATTGAGTGATCAACATTTCTAATTTATCTAACTATTATTCTTGTTTAACATTAAAATTTAAACCTCTTTTACCTAAGTCATCTAATACATTATTATAACAATTTACATCTTCACCTATAAATTCAGGAGGACAAATTCCTTTTCTTTTAAATTTATTATTTAACAAAAGCCTTGAGGCTGAAGAACAGGTAAATCCAGTTGTCCTAGCCATAGATGTAATATCATTTTTATGATCATATCTATCTATTAAGGTATAGGTATAACTTTTTGGTTTATTATTTTCTTTTCCTGAAATAATAAATCTTAGAACCGTAAATTCATCTTCTCCTACTTCTAGCTTCCATAAAGGGAAAAGCAATTTTGTCATAACATCAATTGGTCTTATTTTATTTCCTCTTATATCTATTTCATTAGTTTCAAAAAAACCACATTCTTTTAATACTTTAATATACTCTATGTGTTTTGGATATCTTAATGTTTTCTCTATCATATTAGGAATTTTCGTTGTCATTAGTAATGATCTTAAACCGTCTGTATTAAATGCTTCTAATTTTCCAATTCCTTTAAATTCAATAAGCTCTGGTTCACTTAACGCTGGTTTTATTATTATCTTTCCGTGTTCTATAATTCTTGAAGGTCTCATATATTCTTCAATGATATCTATTGGGGAAAAAGGTGCTTTGTACTCAAAAGGCCATTGTCTCTCAACAGGCAAACCACCAACCATACATTTGTAATTAGCTATTTCCATTTTTTTATTATAATACCCCAAAACAATATTGCTTAAACCTGGTGCAATACCGCAATCAACTATAGCAGTTACTTTTTTTTCAATAGCTAATTTATCAAGATTAAAAGGATTTTGATTAAAAAAAGAAATATCCACTACATCTTTACCTGTTTCAATAACTGATTTTAAAGTATCATATCCCATAAAGCCGGGAACTGCACAGATTACTAAATCAGAATCTTTTATTACATCTTGTAATTCTTTTTTATTACTTAAGTCTACTTTCTGTGATATTAACTTATATTTATCTGTAGCTTTTTTCAGGTTGGTTTCATTTATATCTACAATTTTTATTGAATATTCTTTGCTTAAATCACCTGCTATGGCGCTACCCATCATACCGCTACCCAATACAACTACTTGTTTCAATTTAAAGCCTATTTTTAAGTAAAATATTTATACCGTTTATCAAATTACATTTCAGTATTACTAAATAACTTATTATTTTCATTTTATTAAAATCTTTCTAATAATTTAATAAGGAAAATTATGAATAAAATATATCAAAAATTATCTATTGGATTAATTGTGTTGGCAATATTCGGTCTGTTAAATTTACAATGCTCTGCAAATAAGAATGATCATGGTTTTGATCTTAACGGAATGGATAAAACTGCAAATCCAACTCAAGATTTTTATCAATATGCTGTTGGTAATTGGGTAAAAAATAATCCTATACCGGATGAATATAGTTACTGGGGAAGTTTTTCTATCTTAGCAGAAAATAATTACAAGGTATTAAAAGAAATTCTTGAAAGCTCAGCTAGTGATACATTAGCTAAAAAAGGAAGCAATATTCAGAAAATTGGCGATTTTTATGCTAGTGGAATGGATTCTGTTAAAATTGAAAAATTAGGTTTCCAACCAATAGAAAAACAACTTAAAAGTATCGCTTCAATAAAATCTAAAAGTGATTTAATAAATGCTATAGCTTGGGGACATAAATTAGGCGGATCGCCGGTATTTAATATTTATGCAGCTATAGATGCTAAAAATAGTACAGCTCACATCGCTACTCTTAGTCAAAGCGGTCTTGGTTTACCTGACCGTGATTATTACACCAAAAAAGCTAAAAACTCGGTAGAAACAAGAAAAAAATATATTGAACATATTACAAAGATCTTTAAACTGCTTGGTTATGCAGAAGTTGCATCAGAAAAAAATGCTGCTACAATAATGAGTATTGAAACTAGACTTGCAAAAGCTTCGATGACGAGAGTTGAAAGAAGAGATCCACACAAAACTTATAATAAAATGTCACTTTCTGAAATTAAAACACTTGCACCCAATTTAGAATTGGATTACTATTTTGAACAACTCGGTTTTGGTACTCCAACTAATTTTAATGTAGAACAGCCTGAATTCTTTAAAGAAGTTAATAAGATGATAAAACAAGTACCAATTAGTGATTGGAAAGTTTACTTGACCTGGAATTTTATAAATAGATATGCTATATACCTTAGTTCAAATTTTGACGAAGCTAACTTTGAATTTTTCGGAAAATATTTACAGGGGTCAAAAATTCAATCCGCAAGATGGAAGCGTGTAATGCGTACTATTAATAATTATTTAGGTGAAGCATTAGGTCAGTTATATGTTGAAAAAACTTTTCCACCTGATGCAAAAGAGAGGGCAGCAAAAATTGTTGATAACTTGAAATCAGCAATGAAAAATAGAATTGAAAATTTAGAATGGATGAGTGATACTACTAAATCACAAGCTCTTCATAAGTTATCATCTTTCGGAGTAAAAATTGGTTACCCAGATAAATGGAAAGATTATTCAAATCTGGAAATTGATAGGAAATCATATATTGGCAATGTTATTATTGGTAGAATCTTTTCTTTTAAACGAAATATGGAAAAATTAGGTAAACCCATTGATAAAACTGAATGGGGAATGACTCCACAAACGGTTAACGCTTATTACAGTCCTACTAGAAACGAAATTGTTTTTCCGGCTGCAATTTTACAACTTCCATTCTTCAATCAAAATGCTGATGATGCTATAAATTATGGAGCGATGGGGGCAGTTATTGGACACGAAATAACACATGGATTTGATGATGAAGGAAGAAAATTTGATGCAGATGGAAATTTAAAAGACTGGTGGACAAAAGAAGACGGTGAGAGATTTGATAAAAGAGCACAAAAAATATTTGACCAGTTTGATTCATACTTCCCAATTGATTCTCTTCATATTAATGGAAAGTTAACAGCGGGTGAAAATATTGCTGATTTAGGTGGTCTGACTGTTGCTTATAGAGCATTTAAGAATACTGATCAGTTTAAAAACAATGAGATGGTAAATGGTTTTACTCCATCACAAAGATTCTTTTTCGGATGGGCGCAAGTTTGGGAAAATAATATGAGAGACCAAGCACTTAGATTGAGGATTCAAACTGATCCACATTCTCCTGGTAAATACAGAGTTCTAGGCCCTCTAAGTAATATGCCTGAATTCTGGGATGCTTTTGGTGTAAAACCCGGAGATAATATGAGAATGACTAACGATAAATTAGTAAAGATTTGGTAGTATATAAATCTTAAATAAGAACTCAATCCCCCCAGAAAGATGGATTGGATTCTTTATTTTAAATAACCTTAATATCAATGATTAAAGTTTATTAGTTCAGGGAGTAATAAAAAAAGCCGGGCTATGAGTCCGGCTACTGAAATTAATAAATGATTTTGTTTTCGACTTAATGTTTTAATACAATTCTGTATCGCGGTTTACCATTACGCAATTTTTCCATTGCTTCGTTTACCTGATTAAACTTAAACACTTCCACAGTTGGTTGGATATTATGTCTTGCTGCAAAATCAAGCATTTTTACTGTAGTTGCTGGACTACCGAGCGGAGAAGCCGAGATTGATTTCTGTCCAACTAATAATGGGAACACTGGAACAGAAAGTGGTTCAAGAACTGCTCCAACAAAATGAAGACGACCTTTGGGTCTTAAAGCTCCAATATAGGAAATCCAATCCAATGGCGAGTTAACTGTTGAAAGAATAAAATCAAATGAATCGGCAACGGCTTCTAAACTTTTAGCATCTTTTGAGTTTACAAAATGATTAGCACCAAAACTTTTTGCTTCAGCCTCTTTATCAGAACTGGTTGAAAAAGCCGTAACATCGCATCCCCAGGCACTTAAAAAGCTTAAAGCCATATGACCGAGCCCGCCAATTCCAATTACACCAACACGATCCGTTGGTTTTATATCAAATTGAACTATCGGATTAAATACAGTTATGCCGCCGCAAAATAACGGCCCGGAAGATTCTGCATCTAATTTATCCGGTAATGGTATAACCCAGGCAGCTTCTGCCCGGACTTTATCTGCAAAACCGCCATATCTTCCTACAATAGTTCCCTCATTTGATTTACAAAGATTGTGATTGCCTGATACGCACCATTCACAAGTCATACAAGACCCGGAACTCCATCCAAGTCCAACACGCTGACCGAGTTTTAAATTTTTAACATTGGACCCCACAGCTTCAACAATGCCAATTACCTCGTGACCGGGAACGAAGGGATATTGTGTTAAACCCCATTCATTATCAAGCATGCTTAAATCACTATGACAAATTCCGCAGTATTCAACTTTTATATCTACCTGGTTAATTCCAAGCAGACCCAGTTCATATTCAAAAGCTTTAAGCTCGGCTCCCGGTGAAGATGCCGCATATCCTTTAACGGTCATTTGATTCTCCTAATTTAATTTATAAAATTATTTTTAAATGGATTATAGATGATTGCCGCGATAAGGTAAATGCTTGATAGTAAATATACTATAAATTCACTTCCTACAAAATACTAATACCTTTATGTTCATTGAAACTATTTTACAAGTTGATAATTAGCGGGGAAGTTATTAAAATTAATTGTGTAACTAAGAACTTATGTTAAAGTATAAACTTTAAAGGAGGTTTTTGTATGAGCACACAATATCAAAATCTTTTAGAAGAGATTTTAGAATTAGCCGGTGTTAAAATAAATGGCGGAAATCCATGGGACATTCAAGTTAATAATGATAAATTCTACCGTCGTGCTATTACCGAAGGAGAACTCGGACTTGGAGAATCATATATGGAGGGTTAGTGGGATGCTGAAAAAATTGATGAGTTTATTTTTAGAGTATTAAGAGCCGAACTTGATCAAAAAATAAAACGCAAATGGTCAATAATGCTTAAGCTGCTTAAAGCACAGATTTTTAATCTGCTATTGAATGGTTGTAAAATATTATAGAAAAAATGTTCTATCAATGAGTATTTGATGAATGGTAGTCGGCTAATTTACGATAATAAAAAAATCCTTCCCAAAAAAAATTGAAAAGGATTTTTGCAAGTAGTTGTAATAAATTATTTAGTAACCAAAAGCAGCACCTGTTAGCTTATAATCATCATCCCATCTGTCTTTATAAGCATCTCCAATATCAGATCTAGATTGCATCCAATTATAAGCTTGTTTGAAGAAACCTGTTCCTTTAGAAAAAATCATAAACCAGGTTCCATCTCCATAAGCCATATCTGTGATTCTATAGTCATCATTCCAACGGTCTTTAACTTTATCAATGGCACTATCAAATCCTTTTTGAGTCCAGTTATATGCTTGGGTAGTAAAGCCTGTACCTTTTGAGAAAATCATAAACCAATAACCATCTCCATACTCTAAATCAGTAAGGTCATAACCTTGATCCCATCTGTCTTTAATTTTTTTAGCGGCATCATCAACATCTTTAGATGTCCAATTATATGCTTGGTTTGTAAATCCGGTTCCTTTGGAAAAAATCAAAAACCAAGTTCCATTTCCATAAGCAATATCAGTTACATAGTAACCGTTATCCCATCTATCTTTTAAAAGATCAGATGCTCTTTCAATACCTTTTTGTGTCCAGTTATATGCTTGTTTTGTAAAACCGCTTTGTGTAGCAAATGTAATTAGCCAAGTGTCACTTCCAAATGCTAAATCAACAACATCATAACCTTCATCCCATCTATCTTTAATAGTATTGCTTGCATCATCGATACCTTTGGCAGTCCAATTATAGGCTTGCGGACCCTGACCAGTGCCTTTAGAAAATGTAAGCATCCATTTTTGACCAAAGCTTTCTGTTCCCATTGATAGGAAACAAAGTAAAAGTAATAGTCTAATGGAATTATTAATTATTTTCATTATTCCTCCAGAATAATTTTATATATAAATGATTATAAAGTAAATCTATCA
>PFVA01000065.1:0-6541 GCA_002790365.1 Ignavibacteriales bacterium CG_4_9_14_3_um_filter_30_11 | reverse complement strand
TTCCTCCAGAATAATTTTATATATAAATGATTATAAAGTAAATCTATCATCTAAATAAAATAATTTTTGTTATTTATGTCTATAATAAAAAAATATTATTGGTATAGCAAGAAAAAAATAATAATATATAGTCAGCCCTTAAAAAGTATATAACACAATAAAATAAAAGGGATTAAAGGAAAAAAGACTAAGAAATAAATGCAAGAATTAATAAATTTATGTAACAAACCTTGCAAATTATTATGATAAAAAAGACAGAAAAAAAAATCACAAACCAGTATGTTCTTTTCGTTAAAGGACACATTAGATCAGAAACATCCATTATTCATATTGGAAGGAAAAATTGACTGGCAGCAATTTGAAGAAGCCTTCAGTGGTCTTTACTGTGCGGATAATGGTCGCCCAGCTTTACCAATTCGGCTAATGGTTGGGCTGTTGATATTGAAACATCTGCGTAATATTTCAGATGAAAGTGTAGTAGAACAATACTTAAGAAAATGTTTACTATCAATACCTCTGTGGACAGAGTGAATTTGTAGCAAAGGTTCCCTGTGAAGCAAGTGAGTTGGTACATTTCCGAAATCGAATAGGCGAGCAAGGTGTAGGGTTAATACTGAAGGAAAGTATTCGGATAAACGGGGATGACAGATTTGATCCGGACACTGAAGAAACTTTCAGTAGATCAGAGATTTAGGAATCATCCAAAGAATCACGGTAAAGCACGCAAAGCAGATCGGAAAGTAAAAACGATAGCTGGAAGATTAGTTCGGGAGTTAGAGCGTAATTTAGAGCCCAATTCACAGTATCAATCGGAATTAGAGCAGAATAAACTAAAGAAGCAATTCAACAGAAGAGCAGCGATAGAACCTATGATAGGACATCTGAAATCAGATCACAGAATGAATAGAAATTTTTACAAAGGAATAAAAGGTGATGCAATAAATGTAATGCTATCAGCAGCAGCATTTAACTTTAAGAGGATGATGAGAAAATGGGAATCATCTTTTTATTACTTTTTTTATTATCACTTTATTTTGCCAACCCGCCTTGCCGTCAAGCAGCTTATTTCTTTTTTCAATCAAGTTATTTACTCCCCAAAAGAAATTTGGGTTTTTAAGGGATAACTAATTAACAAAATTAATATGGATAAAAAGTCATTATTAAATGTTGCGATTCTATTGTTAGCTGTTTCCTTTTCATTTTGTAATGATAACAGCGTCGGTCCCGGTAATATTAATTCTGATAACTTCAGGTGGTGATATAAAAACTTAAAATACTACAGGAGATTTAACTGCAACAACATCAGGCGGAGACATTACATTTTCTGCAAATAATGCCAAAATAGATGCAAGTACATCTGGTGGAAATATTTTATTAAAGTTACCTAAAAATTTTAATGCAACAGCAAAATTAACTACCTCAGGCGGTTATATAGAATGTGATCATTTACTTACAAATGTAGCAAAAAAATCAAAATCAAAAATTATTGCTGATATAAATAATGGCGGGCCTATCTTGAAAGTAAGTACTTCGGGTGGTGATATTAGCGTTTTGAAAATTATTTAATTTAGTTTATCACTTTAAATAAACCCAGTTTATTAATTGAGCTGGGTTTTCTTTTTATTATTCTTTGCAAAAAGCCTCTTTCTTTTTTAACTTTTCCGTAATAAAAATTAATCATATGCAAAAAAAGCTTATATATAATTACCTTTCTGATGACGATCTGCTTCGTATCTCTAATAAAATAAAAGAAACTGAAAAAACTACTACCGGAGAAATAAGAGTAAGTATAAAAGAGAAAAAAATATTTCTAAGTGCTTCATCTTTAGATGAATTAGCCAAGAAGGAATTTTATAAATTAGGTGTAGATAAAACAAGAGACAAAACGGGAATATTAATTTTTATTCTTTTAGAAAAAAAACAATTTTATATTTTAGCTGATAAAGGTATAAATGAAATTGTTCCCGAAAATACATGGGATGGAATTAAGGAAGAAATGCAGAAAATATTTAAAGAAGGACATTTTTGTAAAGGAATAATTCACGGAATAGATGAAGTGGGGTCATTACTAAGCAAACATTTTCCAATAAAATCTGATGATACTAATGAACTTACAAATAAAGTAGTGTTAGATTAATTATTATCAGCTATTGGCTTTAACATTTTATTTCTTCTAGCAACCTTTTTAAAAATAGATTTTATTTTTTCTGTCCATTTCTCAACTAAAATATACATTGCAGGCACCAAAACCAGAGTAAGAAACATTGAGCTTATCAAGCCTCCTATTATTGCCCAGGCTAAACCGGATTTCCACTCTGATCCTGAATCTGTTGCTAGTGCAAGCGGTAACATACCAAAAACCATTGCGGTTGTTGTCATTACTATGGGACGAATTCTGCTTTTTCCTGCTTCCATTAAAGCTTCAAAAGTATTTAAACCCATTTCTTCTTTAACCTGATTAGCCCTATCTACAAGTAAAATCGCATTCTTTCCTACTAAACCCATCAACATTATGATTCCAAGAATTGAAAAAATACTAAGTGTCTTCATTGTTAATGCTAATGCTAGTAAAGCTCCAACCATTGCAACAGGAATTGAGAATAAAACAACAAATGGATAAATATAAGAATCATACAAAGCTACCATAACCATATAGACAAATAAAATTGCTGCCAATAAAGATAGCCCTAAGCTGCCGAATGAATCAGTTTGATTTTTAAGATCTCCTTCAAAAGATATTTCAACTCCTTTGGGCATTATATTTTTAGCCAAAGCTTCTTTAATGTCATCCCCTATACTTCCGCTTGGCCTACCTTGTACCTGTGAAAATAATTGGATTGAATTAATTCTATTTCTTCTTTCAAGTTTTGTTGGACCCATAGCCTGATACACTTCTGCAAATTGCTGAAGCTCAATTGCTTGACCAAAAGTATTTACAAAGCTTAGTTTCTTAAGATCAGAAATTTTTGTCCTGTCAAATTGGTCCAGAATTACTCGAATATCATAATCATTATTTCCGTCTCTAAATTTTGAATCATCATTTCCTGTAAGTGCTATTTGAAGCGTAGAGCCAACTGAAGCAATAGTTAAATTAAATTTAGCAAGCCTTTCTCTGTCAATATCAATTCTCATTTCAGGTTTACCTTCGGTTGAAGAAAGCCTTACATCTGTTGTCCCCGGAATTTTTTTTACTACATCCATCAATATTTCAGCACCTTTATTTACATCCTCTCTATTAGACCCGCTGATAAAAAGTTGAATAGGTGTTTGATTTGCCGTACCAAAAAGTCCAATAGGATTTACTCTTACTTTTACTCCTGGAATTTGTTGAGCATATTCCCTAATCATTTGCCCAACTTTATCTGTGCTTAATTCTCTATTTTCTTTATCAATTAGGGCTATATCAATTTCTGCAGCATTGTTTGAAGACTGCCCTATAAGACCTTCATTAGAAGCTCCTACTGTTACAAATGCTTTTTTTACTTCAGGAAGATTGGAAACATATCTTTCAATTTTTTGCGTAATAAAATTTGTATTCTCAACAGTTGAACCGAGAGGAGTTTCAAGTATTACGGCAAACTCACCTCTATCGGACTGAGTGACAAATTCACTCCCAATAAATCCAAATGGGACTAATGAAACTGAAGCAATAAAGAGAATAGAAATAGCTAAAATAACTTTCCATCTATTTACTAAACTCCATTTTAGAAGGTGTAGATATTTACCAATAATATTATTAAATGATTCTTCGAACATAACTGTAAATCTTCCGATAAAAGAATCTTTGGTCATCTTTTCAATTTTACTTATTCTAGACGCTAGTAAAGGAGTTACGGTAAATGAGACAAACAAACTCATCAATGTTGAGATAACTACAACAACTGAGAATTGTCTAATGATGTTACCAACCATACCACCTGTAAGAGCAAGAGGGATAAATATAACAACATCAACCAAGGTAATAGCAAGAGCTGCAAACCCAATTTCATTTCTTCCTTTTAAAGCTGCAATCTTTTTACTTTCTCCATTTTCTAAATGATGGTGAATGTTTTCAAGAACTACAATTGAATCATCAACAAGAATACCAACTACTAATGAAAGTCCGAGTAATGTCATTAAATTCAAAGTAAAGTTTAATGCATACATAACAAGCAAGGTTGAAATTAAGGAGGCAGGAATTGCTAACATCACAATAAAAGAATTTCTAAAGCTGTGAAGGAAAAGCAGCATCACTAATCCTACTAAAATTACAGCAAGCATAAGATCTAACTTTACACCGTTTGCAGCATCAATCGTAAATTTTGACCCATCCTGAGCAATATCAAATACCATATTTTCTGACTTATAATCATTCTCTATTTTTTTAATTTCTTTCCTCACGGCTTTACTTACTTCAACAGCATTTGCATCAGATTGCTTTTGTACTAATATCCCTATTGATGAAATACCATTAACTCTATTCAATGTAGTTAAATCTTTATTCCCATCTTCAATATCAGCAATTTCTGAAAGCCTTATTTCGCTACCATCATTATTATTTGAAATTACTAAAGTCCTAAGTTGATTTAATGAATTGAATTTACCTGCTACACGAACAATAAATTGAGAAGTATTATTTTTTATCTTCCCTGTTGGAAATTCCAAATTTGATGAACCTATCTTTTGCACAATTAAAGGAATGGAAAGACCAAAGGATTTAATTTTATCAGCATTTAAGTTTACTTTTATTTCTCTTTCATTACCTCCTACTAAAGTAATTTCTCCAACACCTGATAATTGGGATAATCTTGGCTTTACTCTGTCTTTTACAAATTGATAAAATTCAGTTGCACTTAAACTGCTTGTTAAACCCATTCGTAAGATCGGAATTTCATCGAGCGCAAACTTAGAGAGTACAGGTGTTTTTGCATCTTTTGGTAAAGCAGCTAAAATTTGATTTACTTTTCTTTGTGCATTTTGTAGTGCAATATCAACATCGGCTGATTGAGAAAATTGAATAAATACAAAAGAAACACCTTCAAAAGAAGATGAACTTACGGATTCAATTTTGTCTAAAGAAGATATTGCATCTTCAATAAGTTTTGTAACTGATGTTTCTACTTCATTTGGAGATGCACCTGGATAGATTGCACTTATTGTTATAACAGGTGGTGTAATTTTAGGCAATAATTCATAATTCAATTGCTGATAACTATACAATCCCAGCACAGTTAAAGCAGCAAATATTATTACTATTAGTGTTGGTCTTTTTATTGCTAATTCAGTAATTGTCATTTTCTAAATTCCTTGCTAAAAATCTTTTTAAAAGATTTATTCTAATCATGCTTACATAATAATTTTTATTGGATAATTATCCTTTAAATTTGACTGTCCGTCTACTATTACATTATCACCTTCGTTTAATCCTTTTAATACTTCTAATTTGTTATCAAACACTCTTCCAATTGAAATTGCAGTTAATTTTGCTGTGTTATCTTTTGCAACAAATACAGATGGATTTTTAATACTGCCATTCAAAGCATTTCTTGGTATTAAAAGTATTTTATCAATTTTTGATGACTTAAATTCAACACTTGTAAACATTCCGGCTTTCAAGGGATATTTTTTATCATTCTTTAAAATAACTTCAACTGGATATTTATGAGATACATCTCCTTTTTCACTTATTGTATTAATTATTCCTTCGAAGTAATGAGCAGGATAAGCATTTACTTTTATGTTTACTTCATTTCCTTTTATTAGATCAAATATTATAGTTTCAGCAACATTAATATTAATTTTAAATGAATTATTATTAACAACATTTGCAACCGGTTTTCCAATTTTAATATATTCACCGAAATCAAAATATCTATCTGTAACAACACCTGATATTGGTGATGTAATACGAGTGTTCTCTAAATTTCTTTTAGCTGAAATTAAATTAGCTTCAGCAGTTTCGTAAGTCTGCCTTGCAAATTCTAATTGAGAATCTGTTATTGATTTACTTGTGTTCAAAACTGTAAATCTTTTAAAATCATTTTTTGCTTTAGTGTAAGCAACATTTGCTGCTTTATATGCAGCTTTCTGCATTTCATCATCAATGTAAATAATAACATCATTTTTATTTACAAAGTCCCCCACTTTAGCTCCAACTTTTGTTACTTTACCCTGAGCTTCGGATACTAATTCTATATCTTTTTCTGCTTCTAATGTGCCCACCAAAACATAGGGTTGAGATATATTCTCTTTAGTTACTGGCTCAATTGTAACTGCGTAAGTAGAAGCGTTAGTTACTGCAGCCTGTGCTTTTAATTTTGATTTATTATAAAATAATATTGCCAATATTATTATAAATGCTACTAATACTAATGATATTATTTTTGTCTTTTTCACTTTAATTTATCCTTCAATCTTTCACTAATTACCAATTGCTTTATTTAAATTTGCTGCTGCAATTTTATTGTCAGCTACAGCATTAATATTATTTGTTTTAGCTTGCAACAGTGCAACTTCTGCATCTAACAATTCCGAGTTAGAGATAAGCCCGTTATTAAATTTA
>PFVA01000233.1:6059-6552 GCA_002790365.1 Ignavibacteriales bacterium CG_4_9_14_3_um_filter_30_11 | reverse complement strand
ATGAACTCTCCGAAAAAGTGTTAGGACATATACAAATATCATCAAAAGGGTTGTCATTATATCAATTCATAAAACAAATTCTATCATACTTTATTGACGGTACATATATAAGCATAGAAAGTTTTAATGATAGAAAAAAAGATAGTGGCTATGCTGCTCTGTTAGAGAATCAAGAAGAAGCGATGAGTTCATTACACCAAATGAAAAGATTTTTCCGAAAGCTGATGGATAACAATATCGGGAATATTATCTATCGAAAATTTCTACACAAACTCTTTATATGGAGACTGAAGATTGAAAAGCCTGAAATCATAATATTAGGAGTAGATACTATCTTTTATTATGACGCTTGAAGATGTGTTCACTCATCTCTCCAAATTATCGACTTTTTGACCCCGAAGCAAGCTTCGAGGAATTCTTTTGATTAAAACATATTCGCCTTGGTAATACACTCCCTCCGTTTCGCTCCCTCCCCTCTTTTTAAAGGAGAATT
>PFVA01000233.1:5525-6051 GCA_002790365.1 Ignavibacteriales bacterium CG_4_9_14_3_um_filter_30_11 | reverse complement strand
CGCGAAAGAGGGATACGGCTTTAGCCGGAAGGTGTATAGGTTTAAATCTTTACAAACTCAACCCTCCTGTTGTTTGCTTTTTCTTCAGGTGTCGAGTTGCCGTTAACAGGTTTGCTTTCGCCGAATCCTTTTGTTTCAAGATGTGATGGATCAATTCCAAGGCTGACCAAAACATCTTTAACTGCTTTAGCCCTGTTCTCAGAAAGGGTTTGATTAAATATTTCATCACCATCGCTGTCTGTATGCCCTTCTATGGTAAAATTTATATCGGGGTGATCTTTAAGCAGCTTAGCAATTTCGTTTATGACTCCCATAGATTCAGGTTTAATAGTTGCTTTGTTTACATCAAAATAAATTCCTGTGGTAACAATTCTTCCATCTGTAATCAGTTTGTCATATAGTTCTACACCGCCTTCCGCAACCCTTATATTTTTTATCATGGCAGGAATACCTTTTGCAGCGCCATGACTTAATGCGGAGATAGTAAACGAGGTTGGTTTCTTTTCTACATTAGGAATGTTTAAAA
>PFVA01000233.1:0-5486 GCA_002790365.1 Ignavibacteriales bacterium CG_4_9_14_3_um_filter_30_11 | reverse complement strand
TAAATGATAAAGCAATATGATGCCAGCCTTCTACCGATGAGTTTTTATCAGGCACGCCTTCAAATTTACCGAGCGAAACTTTGCTTGCTCTAATGTCTATAGCATTTTGATTTTTAAGATTGAGATAATATGCTTCGTTTCCTTTGTTATGATAATAGATATCAAATTCTATTGTAAAAACTTCCGGCAGATACTCTGCAGTTTTCATTAACGGTGAGACTTCAGTTTTATTTTTCATGAATGCAATTACATTGTCTGCACCAAGCTTTGCATTCTCTGCATTGCCGTAAACAAGATTCCATTTAGAAGGGAACTCGCCATGCCTTTCCATTTTAAGATTATCGAGAAAAATGATTTTATCTCCCGAAACGAAATCATATTTAGACCATACCAGAAGCGACTCCGGCTGAGCAATAACTTGTTCCGTAATGCCTATAAAAGTTATAAATAATATTATAGTAGCAGTTATATATCTTATGCTTATAAATCCCATCATATTGAAAATTTTTTTAGAAATGGAGTTAAGATAAATACTAAATTTTGTTCGATGTTTCATTTTCTCCTCACTTAATTGAAAAATTTTGATTTACATATTTCTTCTTAAAAACAGAGAATTTAGGCTGAACAGAATCAGTCAGGACAATCACTCTTTTTTAATATTGATATTGTACGGACATGTGGTAAGATTTTTTTTAAGGGTAAGTTAAATATTAAGTTTTGAATAAAATTTTGAGGGAAATACCTGACTTATTGAGTCTGATAATTAAATAATTTTGATGTTTGGTATTAATCACTCCCTAAAACATAAAACCCCCCCCAGTAGAATGGATGATTATATTCACCGGTTAAGTATGCATTGTGTAAAAATTCTCTTTGTGCTGCAGTTAGCGCTTTAGCGAATTTGTTTGATTCATTAGTTTCGATTATCCTTGAAAGATTACGATAAAAATTGATAACTATTTCTGAGGTTGATTTATCTTCCACTAACCAAAGTGGAGAAATTACCGAAGCCGCACCGGCAGTTATGAATGCTCGTGGAAAACTCACTATATCATGTCCACTTGGAAAAATCCCTGCTTCACTAATACTCATACCCGTTTCGCAAGAGCTAAGCAAAACTAAATCTGCCTCCAGATTTAACTTTAATAATTCGTGTAATTCTATGTTTCTATCTGCAAACTGAATGAAAGAATAAAGGGGATGCTTTTTATTTGTTTTTCCATGAGCCGCGACATGTATAAGATCATATTTACCGGCATCTTCTAAGAATTTAATTGCCGTAGCATTATTATTTTCGAACCTAACAACTGCTAAGTTATTTAATTTTTGTAACTCGCTAATTTCTTCTTTGACAAATGGCAAGGATTGTAAATCAGGTGCGAAAGCAACCATGCTTTGTATTGCTCTATTTTTTTTATTACGACTCGCAACAAAATAACTTACGGAAGGAACATAGGAAATAATATTATCTTCAATAAAAAATTTATTATGCTCTTTTAGCAGAATTTGAAAAGGAACAAAGTGAATTTGACGATGTGGTGAAATGAATATATGATCGCTAGGATTTATTATTCCGAGATCTTCCAAAGGTTTTAACAATATTGAATAAAGTTTTTCAGATGGTTTCTTCCAAAGTAGATTCTGGGGTGAGTTTTTTCCTTTTAAGATTGTCGAATTAAAAATATCGATTACCGAATTTATATCGGCAATGTTAGTATTTAATTTGCCAACATGCATTCCTTCTATAGTGATCACAAAGTAGTAAACAAATTCATTGTTTGTGAAGTAACTGATTACAACTTCTTTTGGATTCATTACTGAAATAACATCATTTACTCCAAATAATTTTCTCTTATTGAAATTAATTGTTGCGTTATTATATACTTCTTTTTTCGTTAATATAGTTCTATAAATTTCCTCGATTTTAGTTTCAATATTGCTTGTCGAATTAAAATCATCCTTTCCATGATTTTCAATCAGATTAATCATTTCTTCTATTGGATTACCCTTTGCAAAGTTGAATACACTTTGCGGTGCATCTCTCTCTCCCCAAAATGGTAACGCTCTTTCTTTCTCTACTGCTAAATAAGCAGCTTCATTCTTTTTAAGTGCCAAGAGGTTGCTGATGTAACTTCCGTAAACTTGGGATCTCATTAAATGTACATTACCAGCAGCAATCTCAAACGCAAAGGATGGATCAGAGTTGCATAGTAAATCAACAAAGGTCGAATCATAAAAATGTGCAAGTTTTTCAAAAAGTATAGCTGATTCATTTTTGTTTCCGATCAAATAGTAAAGTTTTGCGAGACGGTACAAAGATTCAGAATAACCATGGGGGCGTGGAATAGATGTTGTTATTTTAATTGCTTTTTCTATTGCGGATTCTGCTTCATCATATTCTTGAAGTTCCAACAATACATCTGAGTAAGCAATTAACGGGGCTTCAATACCAGAAATAATTCCAAGCGAATCACAAAGAAATAAACCACTTTTGTATAGAACTTTAGCTAACTTAAAGTCACCTTCTTTAAAACTTTTATTTGCCTCTGTCAAAATTTTATAAATTGCTCCTTCAGTGGATGATATTATTGAACTGTCAATCTGAAAGTTAGTATACCCAAAATCATTTATCGCTTCATGTTGTATATCTATCAATCCTCTAGCGGCAATTTCCATCCCCCACGCGTAACCTATTTCGGAGCTTAAATCATAACTTTTTTTATAATAAGAAAATACAAATGTCCTTCCCTTTTCACTATATGGAATGCTGTGAGTTAGAAAATAATAACTATCTGCAATGCCAATTCGGTCATAAATTTTTTTTCTTATTGACATGGCTTCAAGCTGATACTTAGTTTTTTGAACCCAATTTTCGAGTGTGCCATAAATTAATCCAATATTACTAAGAACTGTAGCCTCTCCTTTTCGATTGCCTGTTGCTTTGTAGAGTCTAAATGCCGGTTCATAATATTTCGAAATAACTGAATCTATGTTGCCGTAATACCAATTTAATACTCCAATCTGTCTTAGTGCATCAGCTTCCCTCTCTAATGAGCCAACTTGGAGTGCTAATCTTAAACTTTCTTTTTGGCATTGCATAGCAAGTTGATAATCAGCCTTGTTAAAAGCTATTAATCCCAGTAGGTTAAGACATTTAGAAAACACTAACGGTTTTTCTTTTTCAGTGGAGTTCGAAATTATTTGACTTAATAATATAGTTGATGAATCTAGATTCCCTAAATAATAGTATGACAATGCGAGATTAAATCTTACAGTAATAGTATCCGGATAGGTATTAAGCAAACTATAAAATAATCTTTTAGCATTTTTTGCATCTCCAGAATTCAACAAAACATTCCCGTATAACATTCGAACATTTAGATTATTTGGTTCTCTTTTAATAAGCAGTTCACAGCTTTCAAGACATTTTTCTAATTCCCAAGATTCATATAATCTATTGGCTTCGGCAAAGTGATCGTCAAATGATTTACAGTTGGGTAAAAATAATGAGATTACCAACAGAAGATAATAAAAGTAGGGTAGGACAGAGTTTAATTTACTTTGTATATGTGAAAGCATTTATTTCGGATCTATGTTTTGTTTCATCAGGGAAAATAATTTCAATTCTCCAGAGATATTTATTCCCGGGTTTAAGTTGTAAATTAGATAGGGAATAAGAAGTGTCTGTTAAAAGTGTGCTTGTGAGATTTTTCCCGTCTTCTTTATAAAGAAAAAAGCGATAAGCAATAGAGCCTTCCACCGAACTCCACCTGAATAATATGTTACTCCCTTTTAAAACTGATTCATCCGTCGGTTCAAAAATTTCTAAAAAGTGCTCGCTGTCAATTGAACGAAACTTTGATACTTCCTGTTCATCTTCAAAAACAGTATAAAACGTCACTAAACTGAGAATCAATACCACTCCCGCAAGTGCATATTTCAGGGTTACTCTATTTAATAATCTTGAAACCCCCTCGTAGATTTTTGTAGTGGTTCTTATATGAGGTTCTTTGGGTACTTTTAAAGATTCAAATGAATTGTATAACTTATATGAACTTGCCAGTTTTTCAGCGCAAAGAGGACAATCGGCAATATGCAAGTTAACTTCTTGTTGATCTTTATAAGAAAGTTTCTTCTCAAGGAGTAATGATATTTGAATTTCTGATATATGCATAATTATTTAAACCGTTGAAATATATTATACGGACACATGTATCATTTAGTTTATTAAATCAGCTTCTGATTCACGCCGAAGCATATTTAAAGCATTTCTCAAAAGAGTATATATTTTCTGTTCATTATTAAAACCTGTAATTTGAGCAATGTCTTTCACACTTAGGTCTTCCCAAAATCTTAATCTAATAACAGTTTGTTCGTCAGTCGTTAATTTTGAAATCCATTCCTCCATTAAAATTTCAAACTCATTTTCATTATAGTTAAAATCAGACGGAATATTGAATTCATTTAATAAAGTAAACTCAACTTTATTAACATTAATAGCATTGTTGCGATGTCCGGTAAGAGTTTCGCTAATCTTTTCAAGAATATCACCAACAACATTTAGATCCAACGAAAGAGTATGGCTAATTTCTTCCACACTATAATTCTTCCAGTAATAGAGTTCAAAAACTTTTCGATCTTTATCGATCATTTGAGTCAGAGCCTTTGGAAACCGCCTTCTTCCGTGTGAACTTCTGTGTTCATCTATACAAAGATTATTAATGACCACAACAAGCCATGTCGTAAATTTTGGTGTTTGCTTTGCTGAATTATTATTAAACTTACCTAGAATTGCATAATCATTTGCGGATAATTTAGTAAGAACCCAAAGATACTTATCGATTACTTTTTCTTTGTCATTCTCATATTGCCATGCAATTTTTAGAATGAGTTTTGTAAAGCGATGTACAAATTCCGTCCATAATTCTTCTTTGTTTTTTCTATCATCCAACAATTTTTTCAATAATGATAAATCATCTAAAAAGGTATAGAATAATTGTTTTGCCATCTTAGAGTAAGTTTACTTTTATAAATTGGAGCTATGTTCATAATATAAATATCTTTTTATAAAAAGTCATTTTGTCTTTATCCATAAGCAGAGGAAGGCAAACATTTAATCGTTGATTAATCAAACATTAGTGAATTAAACAGGGAAATTATATTGCCAGCCGCCTTTCCGTTTTGTCACTGCTTCATTACTGGTAAATTATTTAGAACCAACTCCAATGGGAGTTGAACTGGAACTCCGTGGCAAGGTAAAGGAAATAAAAGGAAGAAAAGTAATCTCTGAAATCTCGTTAAGTGCTAACGGCGTGGTTACAGTAACAGGTGAAGTGGTTGCAGTGCAAATGCCGGAGAGTATGGCAGGAAAGTAGTCAGAAGTCAGCAATCAGTAGTCAGAAGTCCGAATTCTGAAATCCGATATTTGGGATTGTTATTTTAATTTAGTCCAATCTCAAAATCCAACTTACATTTTTACTTACTAT
>PFVA01000137.1 GCA_002790365.1 Ignavibacteriales bacterium CG_4_9_14_3_um_filter_30_11 | reverse complement strand
GAATTTAATAAACCAGAAATGTCAGATTCTTTTAATTGTTGAACTGAGGAATTACTTTTCCAAATATCGCACATAACACAACGGCAATTGCAACTACTGTGAGGCATTAGAATTACTATAGGTAAAGTATATATTTTATTAGTTTTAAGAGAGAGAAAACGATTCAGTATTTCATTTAATTTCGGTCTATTCATTTATAATAAATATTAAACAAGAATAATTTCTAAGATGTTAAAATATATAGAAAAATAATTTAAGAATAGTTTTTTCAAAAGAGTTTGTAAATGATTTTATAGAAAGAATTAAAACATTATATTAGCCAATGTAAATATAAAATTTTACATTGGCGCGTTCGTCTAGTGGCTTAGGACGCCGCCCTCTCAAGGCGGAGATCACGGGTTCGAATCCCGTACGCGCTACCAATGGTTAAAAAGGGATCAATTATTCTTTTAATATTTAAATCAGGGGTTCTCCCAATGGCACTCTGCCCGTGGTATTCCTATGGAACCTTGGATGAATTTTGTATGCTCTATAATTATTAAAAATTACTTCTCACTAACTTGGATGTTGTATTCATTTTAGCGAAACCGATACCATCTGGTGATTCTGCAGTTGTTATTATAACACTATCTGCTAATATTTCTCTCAGAACTAATCCTTGTTTCGTACTTATGTAATCGTTAAATATAAGTCCAAAAGTTGGCCAAATTGATGCAATCTTGTAAACATCATAATTAACTCCGTCAATATTGATATTCAATTCTGCCTCAATAATTCTATCACGCTTGAAGGGAATTTGTAATTCAATCCAAGAATTACCAATTGTTAAAGGATAAGCAAGTACTTTTCTAGGGGGAGTCCAAAATTGTAATGAATCATCAGCTATTTTATTTAATGCCAAATTAAAATTTAAATGTACATTTATCTGTTTTAAATCATCTATTCTTAAATATCTTCTTCCATTAATTATTTTAGGAATAACTGGTTGTGCAGCGCCTGCATTAATATATGCTATACAATATAATCCATCTTCAGTATTCTGATACCAAGTTATAGCTTTAAGGTTTGATTGTCCTACTTCATAAGAAACAAATTTTATCAAATCTTTGAAATTGTTTATAGATTCTCCTACTGTTTCAATACTAACAATAGTATTTCCATTTTCAAATATTTCAGTATTCTTAATATTTCCTAATGTATCGTAATAACCAATTTCATTTATTGTGTTATATTCCCACTCAAGATTAGAAGTTAATGGATAATAATTATTTTTTATTTGGTCAGGGTCAGTGCTGCTATTGCAAGAAATAAAAAGAAAAGTAAATAATAATACTATTATAAATTTTTTGTAAATCATTTAACACCCCTAATTTTAATAATGTAAATTATACAATTATTTTATAAAATAAAATACAATTGCTTATTATTCATTTAGATACTATTTTTTTGACCAATTATGAAAAGATTCGAAAAACATATTTTTGTTTGCGAAAACAAAAGACCTGATGAACATCCACGAGGATGCTGTTGTGATAAAGGCAGCAAAGAAATTAGGGCATTATTTAAAAAAAGATTAGCTGA
>PFVA01000201.1:252-6748 GCA_002790365.1 Ignavibacteriales bacterium CG_4_9_14_3_um_filter_30_11 | reverse complement strand
TTGTCATTGTGGGGTGTAGCGACATTCTAACCCAGCCAGGTTTTTCTGAAAGATCGCCATGGTTAATTTTTTCTGTAATATGTTTAGACTGGCAGAGAGTAACATGAAGCAGATAATGACCGTATGTGCCTGCACAGGAACAACCGCCTCTTACTTGCACGCCGAATCTGTCATTCAATAATTTTACAATTAAATTGTAATGAATTTTATCAACATAAAAAGAAATTGCACCAAGTCTCTTTTTCAAATTACCGGCAAGAATATGAAGTCCTTTTATTTTTGGTAATTCTTCAAAAACTATTTCTAAAAGTTTGTCTTCTCTTTTTAAAATATTTTCAACGCCCATTTCCTCTTTTAATTTAATAGCAAGAGCAGCTTTTATTGTTTGAAGAAATGCAGGTGTTCCACCGTCTTCCCTTGCTTCAATATTATCAACAAATTTATGTCCTCCCCAGGGATTAGTCCAATCAACTGTTCCTCCGCCCGGTTGGTCGGGGACAATATTGTGATAAAGGTGGGAATCAAAAACTAAAACTCCTGATGTTCCGGGTCCACCTAAAAATTTGTGGGGTGAGAAAAATATAGCATCCAATTTCATTTCAGGATCTTCGGGATGCATATCAATTTTCATATATGGTGCGGCGCAGGCAAAATCTATAAAACACAATCCTCCGTTTTTATGCATAATTTTTGCAAGTTCAAAATAAGGAGGTATTACCCCCGTAACATTTGAAGCAGCAGTAAATGCACCTATTTTAAGTACTCTGTTTTCATATTTTTTTAAATGATCCTTTAAGTTTTCTATATCAACTTGTCCTTCTCTTGTTGGTTCAATTACTTCAACATCTGCGAGTGATTCTAGCCAGGAAGTCTGATTGGAATGATGTTCCATATGTGTAATAAAAACAACAGGCTTTTGTTTGTCTGGTAACTTTACAAATTTTCCTATTTGCTCGGGAACTCTTAATCCCAATATCCTTTGAAATTTATTAACAACTCCCGTCATACCTGAACCGGCAGTAATAATTACATCAGTTTTACTTGCATTAACATGATCTTTAATTATTTTATGTGCTTTATGATATGCATGAGTCATTGTTGTACCGGTCACACTTGATTCTGAATGAGTGTTGCCAACATATGGACCGAATATATTTAAAAGTTTTTGTTCAATTGGTTTATACAATCTCCCGCTTGCTATCCAATCGGCATAAAGAATTTTCTTTTTACCATACGGTGTTTGGAAAACCTGATTATAACCTACTGTGTTTTCTTGGAATTTCTTAAAATATTTTTCTAAATCTTTCATTAGCTTAAATATAATCATTTTTCAGTTTCTTTTTTTAATTTCTTATTTAATCACTATTTTATTATTAACTAAAATAGACTTATAAAAAATAAAATCAATTTATGAAATATTTAATTGGCATTGATGCAGGCGGAACTAAAACTGAATGCTTAATTACAAACTTAAAAGGTGATGTTTTATCTCAAATTAACAGCAAGGGCGGAAATCCTTTAATTACAGGAATTAATAAATCAGCAAAAAATATTTTATCATCAATTAAAAAGTGTAATAACAAGATAAAAATCAATTTTAAAGATGTTGAAATGCTTGTTGTAGGTTCTACGGGAATGGGAAGAAAAAAAGATGCTGCTAATTTATTAACAGAATTAAAAAAAATATTAAAGATTAAAAAAATTAAAGTTACTACTGATGCACAAATTGCTTTGGAAGGAGCTTCCTCAAATAAACCGGTATGTATTTTAATTGCCGGAACAGGTTCCATTATTTACGGTAAAGATAAAAAAGGAGTACTTTACAGAGCCGGTGGGTTTGGAAGATTACTCGGTGACTTTGGCGGTGGTTACTCAATTGGAAAAAAAGGATTGACCGCAGTATCAAAAGAACTGGATGGAGATAGTAAGAAGACTCTTTTAACTAAATTATTAAGAAATAAATTCCATATAAAAAATTCTAATGATCTTATTTCAGAAGTGTATAGAAACAATTTTCCTATTCAAGATTTTGCACCTCTAGTAATTAAAGCTGCAGAAAAAAAAGATATTATTGCAAAAATAATTTTAGAAGAAGAAATCCGTGAATTGCTTGAACTAATTATTTTGATCAGAAAAAAATTAAAACAAAGAAAACTAAATATCTCTTTTACAGGTTCTTTAATTAAAAGCAAAAATTTTTATTCTAATTTATTAAGGACAAATATTAAAAAAAGATTAAAATTTGTTAATATTATTCAACCTGAACATTCACCTGTTTATGGTGCCATACTACTTGCTAAAAAATATTTAAACAAAAGATAATGACAGAAAACCAACAAAAAGCTAAAATATGGAGTTGGCTCACAACACTTTATTTTGCAGAAGGTCTGCCTTATATAGTGGTTATGTCGGTATCTGTGATAATGTATAAAAGATTAGGTGTTTCAAATACAGATATAGCACTTTACACAAGCTGGTTATATCTGCCCTGGGTTATAAAACCAATTTGGAGTCCGATTGTTGATATTTTAAAAACAAAAAGATGGTGGATAATTACAATGCAGCTTTTGCTTGGTGCAGGTTTTGCAGGCGTAGCATTAACTTTAACCGGACCAAGTTTTTTTAAATATTCACTTGCTTTCTTATGGCTTGTTGCTTTCAGTTCTGCAACACACGATATTTCTATAGACGGATTTTACATGCTAGCTCTTTCAAAACATAATCAAGCTTGGTTTATAGGTATAAGAAATACAGCTTACAGATTTGCAATGATATTTGGTCAGGGTTTACTAATAATATTTGCCGGTTATTTAGAAACAAATAATCCAGATAATATTTCATTTGCCTGGATGATTTCATTTTTTGTTTTAGCAGGATTATTTATATTATTTTTTTTGTATAACAATTATGTTTTACCAAAACCTGCAAGCGACACAAAAATAATTGAGCTTACTGTTCAACTTTTTTCAAAAGAATTTATTAAGACTTTTATTTTGTTCTTTAAAAAGAAACAAATTATAATAATACTTTTATTCATTTTATTATATAGATTAGGAGAAGGACAGCTTGCTAAAATTGCAGCTCCATTTTTATTGGATACAAAAGAAGCCGGAGGTTTAGCATTAACTACTTCACAAGTTGGATTTGCTTACGGCACTGCGGGGATTATTGCCTTAATTTTAGGGGGAATACTTGGAGGATTTGTGTCTGCTAAGCAAGGTCTAAAATATTGGATCTGGTGGATGTTAATTGCAATAAATTTGCCTGATCTTGTTTATGTTTTTTTGTCTTTTACTCAAACATCAAGTTTACTTCTAATTAATACAGCTATTGCTGTTGAACAATTTGGTTATGGTTTTGGTTTTACAGCTTTTTTATTGTATCTAATTTATATATCAGAAGGTAATTACAAAACTGCACATTATGCTATTGCTACAGGATTAATGGCGCTGGGAATGATGATTCCGGGAATGTTAAGCGGATGGCTGCAAGAAATGATAGGCTATAAAGAATTTTTTGTTTGGGTTTGTATTTCAACTATTCCGGCATTTGTAATTACAAAGTTTTTATATATCGATCCTGAATTTGGTAAAAAAACAAATGATTAAAAAAATATTTATAATTATTATTTTACCATTCAATTTTTCTTGTGCACAAAGTCTAAAAAACAATTTTGATAATGTAGATAAAATAATTTATCAGGCTGTAAAAGATTCTGTTTTCCCAAGTGCTGTGTTACTTATTTCAAAAGATGGAAATATAATTTATAAAAAAGCTTATGGAAATTTAACTTACGATACGAAATCAAAACAGACATCTCTAAGTACAATTTATGATTTGGCTTCTTTAACAAAAATTGTTTCCACAACAACTGCAGCAATGATCTGTATTGACAGAGGATTATTCAAATTAAATGATAAGGTAGTAAAATATATTCCTCAATTTGCAAATCATAATAAAGAAAACATTACAATTAAAAATTTATTGTTGCACAACAGCGGACTTCCGGCATATAAAAGATTTTATAAGTTCTGTAATAATTCAGATGATGTAATAAATGATATTTATAATACAGAATTAATTTATGAAACCGGCAGTAAAACTGTTTACTCGGATTTAAGTATGATTGTTCTGCAGAAATTAATTGAAAAAGTTACAGGAAAATATCTTGATAATTTTTCAAAGGAATATATTTTTGATCCGCTGAATATGAAGAGTACAATGTTCAATCCTCCAGATTCTCTTAAACAAGATATTGCTCCAACTGAATTTGATGATTATTGGAGACATAGACAGCTTCAAGGAGAAGTTCACGATGAAACGGCTTCGTTATTAAACGGAGTTTCAGGTAATGCTGGACTTTTTTCAAATGTTGAAGATCTTTCTAATTTTTTATCAATGATATTGAAGAAAGGTATGTTTAATAGTAAAAAAATTCTAAATGAAGAAACAGTTTTGCTTTTCACTTCCAAACAACCTAATTCTGAAAGAGCATTGGGCTGGGATATTAAGTCAGAAGAAAAATCTTCGGCTGGTAAATTATTTTCTTCAAATTCATTTGGACATACCGGTTATACAGGAACATCTTTCTGGGTAGATCCTGACAAAAAATTATTTGTTATTTTTCTTTCTAACAGAGTTTATTCTACAAGAGAAAATTTAAAAATTATTAAATTCAGACCTATACTTCATGATGGAATAATTAATTCTATTTATTAACTAAACTATTATAATTAATAAAAACACAAGGATTAAATGTATGGTTGAATGATCGTATGGATGAATGAAATATGTTTTAAACATACTAATTATAAAATTCTAATATTCTGTACATTCAGACATATATTGCCAAAGGCGATTATACATTCACACTTCATATATAAAATTGTACAATGAAATTAACAAATAAAAAGAATACACTAATTCTGATTGGAATAATTCTAATTTCAATCCTTCAGCTTTCTATGTTTATACCTTTTGTTCAAGATAAAACAACAGCAATTTACTGTCCAAAAGTATTTCCATTAAATGATGCTGACAAAGAATGGGTTGAAAATACACTACAAAAACTAACCACTAAAGAAAAAGTAGCTCAAATGATAATGCCTTGGGTTATGGGTAATGACAGAAGCGCAGATACTCTCGAGATGGTGAGAATAAAACAATTAATTACCGAGTTCAAAGTAGGTGGATTTATTTATTTTCAAGGTGACATAATTAATGAAAAAGAAGATATTATTAAGATGCAGTTAATGTCAGATATACCATTATTAATATCTTCTGATTTTGAAAATGGTTTAGGAATGAGGCTTTCTGATGGAAATATTTTTCCAAATAATATGGCTGTTGCTGCTACAGGTGATACATCACTTGCGTACAATATGGGAAAAGCTATTGCAAGAGAGGCAAGGGCAATTGGTGTAAATCAAAATTATGCACCTGTTGCTGATATAAATGACAATCCGGAAAATCCTGTAATTGGCATAAGATCTTTTTCAAGTGACAAAAATATTGTATCGAATTTTACTGTTGCATTTATAAGAGGTGCAACTGCAGGCGGAATAATTTCAACAGTAAAACATTTTCCTGGACATGGAAATACTTTTATAGATTCACATATTGACTTACCACATATAAGTAAATCCAAAACTGAGCTATATAAAAATGAACTTTACCCTTTTATCAAAGCTATTAATAATGGTGTTCAGTCTATTATGATAGGGCATTTAAATGTACCGGCAATTCAAAAAGATACTTTATTACCCTCAACACTTTCTCCTGAAATTGTAACTAGTTTATTAAAAGAAAATCTTAATTTTAATGGACTTATTGTAACTGATGCAATGAGAATGCTGGTAATTACTAAATATTATTCAGTTGCAGAGTCAGCTTTGTTAGCTGTTAAAGCCGGTAATGATATTATTCTTATTCCTCCTGATATTGAAGTAGTGCTAAATGCTGTTTCAAATGCAGTTTATGCAAACGAGATTTCAGAAAATAGAATTGATGAAAGTGTAAGGAAAATTCTTTCTGCTAAAAGATGGATTAAAAATACAGAACCAAAATGGGATTTATTTCAGAACAGTAATATTTATACACCTCATCAAAAACTGGCACAAAAAATTGCTGATAAGTCTATAACACTTGTTAAAAATTCCAAAAAAATAATTCCGGTAGATTCAAAAAAATACAGAAAAGTTGCATCGATAATATTTTCTTATGGCATTGATAAAGATTCACTTCTTACATTTAATAAATTAATATCAGAGGAATTTGGTAGTGTTAAATCAGTTGTGTTAAATAATAACAGCCGTACAAAAGATTTTTCTAGTGCATATAATTATGCAAGAAACGCACAACTAATAATTTTACCTTATTTTATGCGTGCACAAAATGATGATAGATCACAAAAGCTTAGTAAAAAATATATATCATTCATACGAAAAATTATGCGACTAAAAACACCTTCTATTCTGATTGATTTTGGTAACCCATA
>PFVA01000201.1:0-244 GCA_002790365.1 Ignavibacteriales bacterium CG_4_9_14_3_um_filter_30_11 | reverse complement strand
CTGACCTTCCACAAACTTCAACATTTATTTGTGCATTTAACGATGTTGAGGTTTCACAAACTGCTGTTGTAAATGCAATAATGGGCAAAATTCCAATTAGAGGAAGACTTCCTATCGATATCCCAAAGACAAAATATAACTTAGGCTTTGGTCTCTCCTTAAATTAATTTATCCCAAAAAATTCATTGGAAATGAATTTTTTGCCGAAGGCCGCTATATAAAATGTTTTTATAAAACATTTTAT
>PFVA01000152.1:185-6646 GCA_002790365.1 Ignavibacteriales bacterium CG_4_9_14_3_um_filter_30_11 | reverse complement strand
CTATAAAATAATTCTTCAGTGATTGGTTGTTATTGTTCTCTCCCTATCTTTTTATTTCAAAATTTTCAGTGACTTCGCCTTTTTCAGGTACAGTTACAGAAACTTCTTTACCTTTAAGCTTCTCGTGCCAGATTTTTAGTGTATATTTTCCCGGAGGGACATTTTTTATACTATAGTTACCCTCTTTATCTGTTACTGCAAAGTAAGGTGTTTCAAGCACCAGCACATAAGCCGACATTTCCGGATGAACATTACAAAGAAGAGTCACTTCACAGGGATTTTTAAATACATAACTCTTTTCCTGACCTTTCGGCCATGAGCCTAAATTAAATTTGTCCACACAATCATCCGGTGAAAAAACATTATGGAGAACATCGTCAGCATTAAGAAAATTAACTCTGGTTCCGGCTAGAACTGGTAGCACATGTGGTACAAAAGACATGTTCTTCTGATCCATTAATTCAGCTTCCTTAGGGGCAGTGAATGTTTTCCCTTTAATCTTAGCTATGTAAATAACGGCGTTTGCAGCATTTTTAACTCCTTTTGCTTTTACTTTGCCTTTTATATCCCCGGCAATTGAAATTTCGGATAAAACAAACACGCACATTAAAAAGATTAAAAATAAAGACTTCATAAATACTGACCTCTTTTGTTAATTTAATATTGTGTTAAGAGTGATACTAAACTCACAACAAAAATTTTCATTTATAGATTATATTGAAAAATTAAATTGAAGCGTAATCTTTTCTTTATTTGCATTTTTACTAGCGTCATCCAAAGGTATTTTAAACTCTAATGAAGCTTTTACATTTGCTCTTACCATAAATACAACTCCGGGAATAAGGCTTGATACAGTTGGATTTGCTATATCTGTATCTATGTCAGTAAATTCATATCTTGCAAGTGCAATTACCCAAGGATATAAGACATAATTTGCTTCGACAAAATAAGCTAAAGACTTTCTGTCATAGCCTTTATAATCAGAACTCATATTCATTACAAGAGCCACTACATTTAATCTATTATACCATATATCAATGTCTCCCCCAAAAACTGAGAATTCATCATTTAAATTAGTGGCTAATGCTGTTCCTTTCTGAAAGAAACCACCAATGCGAAATGAGTTATCTTCATAAAAAGCTGATGTATTGTTAGTTTGGCCTTCAGTTCCGCCGATTTCTCCAAGGCCACCAAATTTATATGTAACTCTTCCGAAAATGTCTTTCTCTTTATTTATATCAAAATTATCTGCATCATTTTGACCATTTCCTATACCAATTGCGTATGTGAAACCACCGCTACCGCCTATACCATTACCTGCGCCCCAAAATTCAATGCCGCCTCCTGCACCATTACGAAGTCGAAATTTTCCTGATTGAGTTTTTAGATCGACAACATTATAATGTTCTGCAGTTAATTTATGATGTTCCGGTGTTGCTTGTGGGCCAACAGATCCCAACTTAAGATGAAAACCTGGTGAAAAATCATATTGGAGGGCAAATTCATAGGCAAATTCTTCAATATGTTCCCATTCAAGTTCACCAAAAAATGATAAATTTTCACCAATAGTTCCGCCAAAAAGTAATTCTAATTCATGAGGAATTTCAAATGAAACTATTTTATCTTCTTCGGTTGCAGTAGTCGTTGGGTCATCAAAACCACCTGCGGCAAAAACTCTTCCTATAGCATGCATAGATACTGGTACAGTACCTGGTATATCTGATGGCCATATTGCATCAGGCCAAACTTTTTTATAACCTTCAGAACCCAAGCTAACAGGCTCTTCCTTTGTCATCTCTGCATCCTGACCTGCAGGGTATCTGTAACCGTTATTTTTGAATGCCTTTCCAAAAGCATTTAGTTTTGGATACGCATAATGACAAGTAGAGCAACTCGTATTATATTTACGAGCAAAAGCAGGAATTGCGCTTAATTGATCCGCAGCCAGAAAAATGAATGTAAAAACCAGAAGAAAAATAAAGAGCAAATTCCTTTGGGTAGAAATTAAAAAGTTCATACATACCTCGAAAATAATTAATTCAAATAATGTCTTTAGTAAAACAGTCGCTTGTAGTCAAGATTCATACCAGCAAATTAGATTGTGAGATTTCTTGTAAGCGCTTTTAATTACAGAGGTTAGTTTTAGCCAACTTATGTGATTTTTGAAAAATGTTGAATTGGGGTGACACCCCTGCAACAAAATAGTGGCAGTAATTAATTTTTAAATTCTTCAGAGGATAAATCATATTTTTTCATGAGCCTTTGAAAGCTTTGTCTTTCTATTCCTGAGATTTTTGATGCTTCAGTAACATTGCCATTTGTTTCTTTCAATCTTTCTATTAAAAATTTTTTTTCAAATGATTCAACAATGATTTTTTTTGCAGAGATAAAATCTCTTGTATAAATAGGCAGTTCTAATTCGCCAATATTTCTTAAAGAAAAAATTTCAGGAGGAAAGGATTGTATAGTTAACACTTCACCACGCTCCAAAGAAATAGCCCTTTCAATTAAATTTTCCAATTCACGAACATTCCCCGGAAAATTATATTGAATAAGTAAATTTTTAACATCATCAGAAAAACCACAAATATTTTTGTTCAGCTTAATATTATATTTTTTAATAAAATGATCGGTTAACAATAAAATATCTTCTTTCCTTTCTCTTAAGGGAGGTAAAATAATTTCAATAACATTCAAACGATAATATAAATCTTCTCTGAATTTCCCTTTGATTATTGCCTGTTTTAAATTTTTGTTAGTAGCTGCTATTATTCTGGCATTTAGTTTAATTAATGAATTGCCCCCTAATCTTTCAAAAGTTCTTTCTTGTAATACACGAAGTAGTTTTTTCTGTAAGCTCTCAGGCATATCCCCAATTTCATCTAAGAATAATGTGCCTTTACCCCCTAATTCAAATTTCCCGATTTTTTTATTATCCGCCCCTGTAAAAGCTCCTTTCTCATGACCAAATAATTCACTCTCAAGTAAATTTTCAGGCAGAACAGTACAATTAATTGCCTGAAAAGGTTCATTGTAATTAAAACTATTTTCGTGAATAGCTTTAGCTACTAATTCTTTTCCTGTACCTGTTTCACCTAAAATTAATACATTTGTGTGATTTGGAGTAGTAGAAATAACGCCAATTTTTTTGAATAAATCCTGCATCATGGGATGCTTTCCAATGATTACAGTCCCTAAATCCTTTTGTGTAGATGTTAATTCTTTTTGAAGTTCTTCTATCTTGTTTTTCATATTAGTCATTTCAATTGCACGTTCAGCAGAAATTCTAACTTTATTAACATCTAACGGTTTTGTTAAATAATCGTAAGCCCCTATCCTCATTGCTTTTATAGCTGTATCCATATTTCCATTACCAGTTATTACAATAACTGGAAGCCCGGAACCGGTTTCCTTTATTTTCTCCAAAGCAACTAATCCGTTCATCTTTGGCATTGTTATATCCATAAATACCAGCAGTGGAATTTTTTTTGAAATAATATCAATTGCTTCCTGACCATTTGTGGCTTCTATTATAGAATAATCTTTATGTTCGAATGTCCTTTTAAACGCATACCTAATTGCCGGATCGTCATCTACAATCAAAATAGTTTTGTTATTCATATTTTATCTTTTATTGGGAATAATAATTTTATATTTGTTCCCATATTTAATTCACTTTTTACTTCAACCAATCCATTATGATTATTAATCGTTCTCTTAACCATAGTTAATCCTAAACCTGTTCCATTTTCTTTAGTTGTAAAAAACGGATCAAAAATTTTATTAAAGTTCAAATCAGATATACCTTTTCCGTTATCTGCAACTTCTAAACAAATGACTTTCGTTCCCTTCTTAAGAGTGATTTTATAATCTTCATCATACTGATTAGTTGGGATTGAATCAATATATGCAAAGTCTACTAAATCATAATCTAAAGTTACGATTTTAGTGGAAATATTAATTATCCCATTACTTTCAATGGCTTGCTTAGAATTAATTAATAAGTTCATAATTGCTTCTTTAATTTGACCTGCATCTAACATTGATGATGGAATATTTACATCTAAACTAAGTTTGATGTTTATACCATCATTTTCAAACTGAGGCTTTATAAATGCGATAGAATCCATAATTAAGGTATTTATATTAACTGAAGACAAATTAATTTTTGTTCTATTGCCCAAACTTAACAGATCATTTACAACTTTTTCCATTTTATTAATTGACCCCAGAGAAAATATTAATGATTCCTTTTCTTCTTCGTTATTTGAGGCTTCAAGTTGAAGTTGTAAAAACATTTTAATCGATGTAAGTGAATTTCGCATTTCGTGAGCTAAAAAAGCCGAAGTCTCACCAATAGTGACCAATTTTTGTAATTTTATTATATGTTCTACAGTTTTTTTTCTTTCTGTAATATCTGTTAATATTTCAAGTACTGTCCCTTTATTTTTATCGATAGTTATCGGAATTGAAATATGTTCTATATATCTCTCCTTACCTGTTTTTGAAATTTTGTTTTCAATAAAAGAATAAACTTCCTTTGTTCTAACGGAATTTATTAGAGGGCAATTTTTACAAATATATTCGTTACCAAAAGCCGCAGAACATTTCTTACCGATTAATTGCTCCGGGAAAAAAATTGAAAAATTACTTATTGCTTTACTGGCAGATAAAATTACACAGTTATCATCCATCAAAATAAAAGCACTTGGAACATTATCAAGAATTGCCTGAAGTTTTTCCTTTTCACTTTTAAGTTCTTTAGTTCTTTCTACAACTACCCTTTCAAGATTCTCTTTGTGTTTTGTTAAAAGATTTTCCCTTTCGCCTAAAGCTGCAGCCATGCTATTAAATTGTGAAGAAAGTTGTTCAATTTCATCATTAGTCTGAATGTTTAGTCTATAAGAGTAATTTCCGGCGGCGATAATTTCAGCTCCTTTTCTAAGGTTATGAATAGGGCGGGCAATTTGATTCGTTGCAATTATACCGAAAGTAATAGACACAATTAAAAATAAAACAATAAACAGCAGAGCAATGATAGCAAATTTTTTAGCTGGTTCTATAATATAAAGCTGGTTTACGCTTTCGAAAATATAATATTTACTTCCGCCTGTAAATGTTGAGAAAAAAAGAGGTGCATAAGCAATAATTTCATTCGGATCATCAGCTATAATGCCAGATTTCCCGGAAAGAATGTTTGCAATTAAGCCGGATGAATAACGAGTAGAAACATCATTTTTCCCCTGATAAGCCAGTAGTTTATTCCAATTCTTTTTCTTTTCTGAATGATATAAATAATGTCCTTCATTATTAATAATTGCAATCTCTTTCCCATAATCAATATGAGCTTTTTGTTCAAGTACCTTAAAAAGTTCTTTAGCGAATATATCGGCAATAAAAATACCCGCGAACTTTTTTTCAGAGTCATAAATTCTAAGTGCAAAACTAATTGCAGGAATCGTATTAAGCGAGTCACTAAGAAGTTCTGCTGGAATCATACTATTCTGATTATAAGTAGATTTTTCAGTCAGGTTAAAATAAAATCCCAAGCCGTTTTCATTTAAGTTTTCTTTATCAAATAGTTTAAACCTATTATCATAGAACTGTATATGAAATTTTTCATCAGCATTTGCATCCACATACCTATACTGGAAATAGATGTTATGAGATATCCCAAAATTTATTAACAGTTCTTGAACTCTTTTTAACTTTGATTCTATCAAGGAAGATTTTTCTTCTTTATTGGCCGCTTCAATATATTCCTGAAAATTTTTATTACTAACAAGGTATTTAATGTCAATATCTACATTAGAAATAAAATTTTGTGCTCTTTCGTTGTACATCGTCACATCATGTGAAAGATTATCTAAAGCAATTTCCCGCATTTTATCTACGCTGCTATTTATCCCTAATACTCCAACAATTATTAACGGGATGGCTGAAAGAAGTGCAAATGCAATAATCAGTTTTGTTCTAAGCGATAAAAAAGGAAATAATTTATTTATATTATATTTTAATAGTTTCATCTTGCTCAAATGGCCTTTTCTAAAATAATTAAATTTAAATTAAAGTATGTAAATTTTGATATTTAATTCAGTCTGATTCAAAATGTATAATTCATCATTAACAAGATGAATACAAATGTCATTATCTCATAGAGCCTGGCAGGGCTTTTCAATGGAGTAACAAAATTCGTTAAAAACAGACCATCAAAAGAGCCCGCTATCTTTTTTGTAAACGATCATTCATTTAAAAAAGATGATGCACTGAATTTTCTGAATGAAACTGTCGAACAAACTATTTTAGAAAAGTACAAAAAAATATTACATACAGGAAGTTTTGATAAAAGCTACATAAACAAATTAAGTTTTTCTAATATTAACGGAATCCTGCATAAACAGGATACTCCCCTGTTTATCGAACAAAATAGAAACATCACAAATTTGCCCACGCTAAAACAG
>PFVA01000152.1:0-147 GCA_002790365.1 Ignavibacteriales bacterium CG_4_9_14_3_um_filter_30_11 | reverse complement strand
CGAGGGCTGCACATTTTTTGACAGGAAAATTACAAATATGCTCCCCAGAAGATATGCCTGGGCAAGTGGAAGTGATGACTTTGTATCGAAAACCAGCCCCCTTAAAGAAAAACAAATAGAAGAGGTGGGGTATCTTATTAATTCCCT
>PFVA01000150.1 GCA_002790365.1 Ignavibacteriales bacterium CG_4_9_14_3_um_filter_30_11 | reverse complement strand
GAATGTTTATTTCCTTTCAACTAATGCAATTAATTCAAATGCAACAGCTGCTTGGAGAGCTCATAAAAAAGGTGCTGCTTTTGCAAATCCTTGTTATACTCAAATTCATCCTACATGTCTTCCGGTTCATGGAGAAGGTCAATCAAAATTGGTTTTGATGAGCGAAAGTCTAAGAAACGACGGAAGAATATGGGTTCCTAAAAAAGTAGGTGACAATAGAAAACCTAGTGAAATACCTGAGGCAGAAAGAGATTATTATTTAGAAAGAAGATATCCTGCGTTCGGAAATCTTGTTCCTAGAGATGTTGCCTCCCGTAATGCAAAATATGTATGCGACGAAGGAAGAGGAGTAAATGGAGGAAAGTCAGTCTATTTAGATTTTGCTGATGCATTTAACAGAATTGGAAAAGACGGAGTAAAAGATAAATACGGCAACTTGTTTGATATGTATGCAAACATTACCGGTGTAAATCCTTATGAATTTCCAATGCAGATTTACCCTGCCCCTCACTATTCAATGGGTGGCCTTTGGGTTGATTATGAATTGATGAGTTCAATACCTGGTATGTTTGTGCTCGGTGAAGCAAATTTTTCTGACCACGGGGCTAACAGACTAGGTGCAAGTGCACTTATGCAAGGTCTGTCCGATGGATATTTTGTCATCCCTTATACAATTGGGAATTATATTGGTACAGAAAAACCCCAAAAAGTTGGCACAGAAAGAAGTGAGTTTAAAGATGCTGAACAAAATGTTAGAGAAAATATTAATAAACTTATTTCTGTAAATGGTAAACAAACAGTTGATTCATTTCATAAAAAACTGGGTCTTCTTTTAATTGATAAAGTTGGTATGTCAAGAGATGAAAAGGGATTAAAAGAAGTAATTAAAAATATTAGAGAGTTAAGAGAAGAATTTTGGAAAGATGTAAAAATTGTCGGTGATCCAAAAGGTATAAATCAAACTCTTGAAAGAGCAGGCAGAGTTGCAGATTTTCTTGAATTAGGTGAACTTATTGCTGTAGATGCATTGAACAGGAATGAATCATGTGGAGCTCACTTTAGAGAAGAATATCAAACAGAAGATGGCGAAGCATTAAGAAACGATAATGATTACAGATATGTTGCTGCCTGGGAATACAAAAAAGAAGGTGAATGGGAGCTAAATAAAGAGCAACTGGAATTCGAAAATGTAAAATTAGCTACAAGGAGTTACAAATAATGAGTGATAATTATATAAATCTTACTTTAAATATTTGGAGACAGGAATCACCATCTTCAAAAGGTAACTTCCAGGTTTTTAATGAAAAAGTTTCTCCTGATGCATCTATTTTAGAGATGCTAGATGAACTAAACAATAAACTGGAATCAGAGGGAAAAGAACCTATTGCTTTTGAAAGCGACTGCCGTGAAGGTATTTGTGGAACTTGTGGGTTAGTTATTAACGGTCATCCACACGGGCCACAAGCCAAAACAGCCACCTGCCAATTACATATGAGAAATTTTAAAAATGGAGATACTTTATATATTGAACCATTCAGAGCAACTGCATTTAAAGTTTTAAAAGATCTTATTGTCGATAGATCCGGTTTTGATAAAATTCAAGTAGCTGGAGGATTTACATCTTTTAATACAGGAAGTGCACCTGATGGTAATGCAATTTTAATATCAAAAGAAGTTGCTGATATGGCTCTTGATGCTGCTGAATGTATAGGCTGCGGTGCTT
>PFVA01000066.1:1395-6863 GCA_002790365.1 Ignavibacteriales bacterium CG_4_9_14_3_um_filter_30_11 | reverse complement strand
TGTAGATAAATTTGATGAGTATATACCCCGAGTAGATGTAAAAGATTCGGGGTATTTATACTATAAAGACAATGGTTCTGATGTGTTGGCTGTAGCACATTTAGATTCAGTACAGAAACCTGAACATTTATTTATAACAGACAAATATATATTTTCCCCTGTTTTAGATGATAGACTGGGAGTTTATATTATTATGGATTTACTTCCAAAATTAGGAATAAATGTAGATATTCTTTTCACTGATGGAGAAGAAACAGGATTTTCCACAGCAGAGTTATTCAAACCTGATAAGAAGTATAATTGGATGGTAGAATTCGATAGAATGGGAGATGACGTAGTAATGTATGATTACGAAACAGAAAACTACAAAGAGAAAATTAAAGAATTCTTCCCAAAGACATCTTGGGGATCATTTTCTGATATATCTTATTTGGAACATTTAGGATGTTTTGGGTTTAATATTGGAGTAGGTTATCAAGACTACCATCAAATAAATGCTTATGCTGATATTTCTATGCTATTGAAAAATGTTCGTAATTTCTCAAAGTTTTATAAAAAATATAAAAATGTTAAATTAGAACATACAGAAAGAGCAGAAAAATATGATGGGCATTATAATGACTATAATTACGAATATGGATGCTGGATATGTGGTAGACCACTTCTTACTCCCGTTGAAAAGCAAAGTGCTTATTGCGAAGAGCATTATCACGAAGTATATGGCGAAGAGGGATACCTTTACTACTAAATGTACCAATAGTAATAAGAGAGATTGGGGCTCTGCTATCAGGGCTTCAGCGAATACGACAGGAGAGATCGGGTAAGAGACCATCGTATTACAGATCACTTGTAGTCCTAAGACACTCTCTTATTACGGGATATCATTGGTAGTTCTCCCTAGCAATCTGCTGTCACCATTTATGTATGAGAATACCTGAAAACTCAGTCTTAGTAGTTTATCCTCTATTTCAGAGCAGGTATTTTTGTCTAGCAACAAAGATAATAATTTTAGAAATAAATGTCAAGTTAATCACCAAATAAAAAAAAAGGAGTAGTTAACAATTATGTTTAATTATCATATTTATCAATGTCACAATATTTGGGCATTAAGGAAGGGGAAAGAGCTTGTTAGACTATTTGCAACATTAGATGAAGCTAAGAAGGAAATAGATGTTACAATATTTAAGTATTTAATAACAAACTAGAGGTAAAGATGGACAAACTGCTTGAAATAGGAACGTATCTTATTATAATTGCTGCAATAGCAGTAATTTTAGATAAGCTAGGAAATATCTATGCTTGGCTTATTGGATTTATTAAAAGGTTCAGGGATAATGAAAATAGATAGAGCTATTAGAGAAAGTTCTTATCTGGATTTTTTGGATGTACAGGAAATGTTTACCCTACCATCCTTATTATCTGATGAGAAACTTTCTCTTAATGATAAGGAGAAAGATAATCTCTTTAAACTAGCTTTGAATGAAGAATATGAAAAATTATGTCAAAGTATAGATGAAAATGATGTTGATTTTAATGAGGATAATTAATATATTGATAATAAAAAGAAGGAGAATATGTTACCAAAAAAAACACAGCCCGTCACAGTGAATCCACGAAAATTATTTATCTTTGCTCATACTAAGGTGGGAAAAACCACCTTAGTAGCTGGATTAAATAACTGTTTAGTGGTTGATACTGAAAACGGTAGTGACTTCATAGAAGGAATCAAGTATAACTTGATAAAAGAAAGTGAGAAATTAAAAATGCCTGTTACTAAGACATTAAGGTTGCTCACTGAAGAGATAAAAAAAGAAAACGAAAAGAAAGGATTTGTTTATGATTACATAGCTATAGATACAGCTAGTGGATTAGAGATATTCGCTGATGGATTAGCTACCTGGTTATATAAACAAACACCGTTAGGGAAAAACTATACTGGAGATAGTGTAGTTATAGACCTTTCTAACGGAGGTGGATATATGTGGCTAAGAAAAGCCTTTAATATGCTCTATGGGTATTTTGAAGGTTTAGCAAAGCACGGACTCGTTATAACAGGTCACGTGAAGCAGAGTTCAATCTTAAAAGATGGAAAAGATTTGAACGCCAAAGATATTATGCTCACAGGAAAGTTAAAGTATATTTTAACAGCAGATTGTGATGCTATAGGATATCTTTTTAGAAATAAGAAAAATAATAATGAAGTTATTATTAGTTTCAAAACACACGAACAGGATTTAGCTACAGGTGCTAGACCTGCTCATTTAAGAAATCAAGAATTCTGTATATCTGAATTGACAGATAAGGGATTCGTTTTTCATTGGGATAAAATATATAAGGAGTACAAAAATGGCTAAATTATTTGGAGAGGGTCAAGGGAAGGGGTTAATGGACGGAGTTTTCCTAAAAGAAGTCGAAATAATCGGCATCATTACAAAAGAAGATTACAATAAACAAAAAGAATGGGACGCTCCACTTTATCCAAAGACGATGGACTTTGTTATAAAATACAAAGACGGAGACTTTGAAAAAGATCTTTTCCTTAAAGGAGACCTTTATAAAAATGGAAGTATTCCTCAGCACATCTCATCATTCCTGGTGGCTATTGGGATACTTGATGACGAAAACAAAGGTGAAATTATTGCATCATTATCATCTGGTGATGTTCCTACTACTTTATTAGATTTAGCAGTAGGAAAACGTATTAAAGTGTTAGAGTATGTTAAATCTAATGGTTATTATGATGCTTGGAATGGTGTCCAGGAGGGATTTAGAAACAATATTAATCCTTTTAGCTTAGAAACATCGGCAGAAGATATCTTAAGAGCATTTAAGAAAAAACTTGATAGTAATTACCCTCCTAAATATGATCCTGAAGGACTTAATGCTAAAGACAAAGTAGTTAAGGATGCATTAGAGGAAGATTCTTTAATTTAATAAACGAATGAATATTTCATATTGTAACGAAGAAATGCTTTATGCTGGAGCAGATTATTCGCCCAGTAAAGATAACAAAAGACTTACGACGCAGTTAAATCGTATATACGAGTGTATGAAAGATGGTAAATGGAGAACATTATCAGAAATAGCATACATTACAGATGCTCCTGAATCAAGCGTTTCAGCTCAGTTGAGAAATTTACGTAAAGAAAGATTTGGAGGACATACGGTTGAAAGAAAATCGAGAGGTCAAAGAGAAAAAGGATTATTTGAATATCAATTAATATTAAATAACACATAATGAAGTATATAGAAATTGCGAAAGGAGCTTTGAATAATCGAGGTTATATAATTCAATCAAATAAACTGATTAACTATGTTAAACCTCAAGAAGAATTATATAGAAGCTACTTTTCGTTTGATGAAAAAATTAAACTTCACATTTCTAGCGGGAGGAAAACTCCTGCTGGTTATGTGGGGGAATTTTATATTGATCAAATAGTTTTAGATATAGATAAAGGATCTAACTCAGATGAATATACCTTAGCAAAAGCCAAAGATCTAGTTAGTAAGCTGATGGATATGTACTCTTTATCGTCTGAACAAATAGCTTTTTGGTTTAGTGGAACAGGTTATCATATACACATACCAGATATTTTTGAGTTTACACCATCTAATGAATTGCCTCATCAGGTTAAAGATACATTAAATGCTGTATTCCCTGAAGCAGATACAAAGCCTGTTAATCCAAGAGGACTGATTAGAGTAGGGATGACACTCAATGAAAAAAGTCAATTATATAAAACATATATTAAAACTACGGAAATATGGTTTATGACTTACTCTGATATATATGCAATTGCTAAAGAACAGAACTTAGGTAATTACCCAAAAAGTTTCCCTAAATTATCTAAGACTTTTCCACATTTGATTCAAAAGACAAAAAAAGATATAGTTACGTTAAATTCTTCTTTAGAAGATCCTACAAGACTAGTAACCTGTATGCAGAAAGTTTATATGGAAGGAGAAAAGGTGGGGACACGCCACGAAAGAATGATAAGAATGTCATCGTGGTTAAGACGAAGTGGAATTCCATTAAAATTAGCAATTACAGGATTACAGGCACATTTTCAATCTTTAAGCCCTTATGAAGTAGAAAAAACAGTTGTAGATATCTACAAAAAAGGATATAGTTTTAGCTGTCAAGATGAGATAATGGCTGAATTTTGTGATTCAAGATGTATATTTTATAAGAAAAAAGATTTAATGCCATCTATATTATCTTCTAGGGACCTAGAGAAAAAATTCACTAAGTTTATACAAAGTGACTGGCAAAAATCTTCCATTAATCTGAAGAATTTCTTAGAAATTTCTAGCGATTATTGGATAATTCCTGAGGATTTAGTTGGATTGATAGGAGACACTGGGTTAAATAAAACTGCTTTTGCTCAGAATCTTGCAGTTTATTTAGAAGATTTAGCTCCTATTTTATATGTTAATACAGAATTTGGATCTAATCTTTTATTTAGAAGATTTGTTCAAATAGCTCATAATATGAGTAAAAAAGAAGTTATAGAACATTATAGAGCAAATAAAAATAAATTGTCAGAAAAGTTTAGACATATCCATTATCTAAATTCTGTACCTAGTATTGATGAATTAGAAGATCTTGTTAAAAGACATAATCCTAAATTCTTAATATTAGATACAATAGATGATATTATCAAAGCTAAAAAGACTGGTTTAGATTCAGAAGATGCTGTTGCCAAGCAGTTAAGTCAACTTAATAAAAAGTATAGTATTATGACTATGGCTATTCATCATATATCTAAGCATGCAGCTTTTGATGATAAAGGTAATTCTAAGATATTAAATATACATAGCGGAAAAGGTTCAAGCAGCTTTGAACAAAAATGCGATATAGTCTTGGGTATAGAAGGAAAGCAAGAGGATAAAATAAGAGTTATAAAGTCATTAAAAGGAAGAGATAATTATCCTTTTACAACAACAAAATATTTAAACCAGAATACATTTAAACTAGAAAGAGGTGAAGATGAGTAGTATAAAAGCCAGAAAAGGAAATCCATTTGAATACAATGTAGCATATTCAATTATGCAGAATAAAAATATGAGTGTTAAAAGAATAGATGATAACACTAGCGGAGTTGATCTTATTGCAGAAAACAAGGTAAGTAAAGAAACTTTTTATATTGAATGTAAATTCCACAAAGGATTTAGCTGGAATAAACTAGAAAAAATATTCACTAAAACAAAGGAGAAAACAAAAGATAAAGCTACTCCCTTGCTTATATTTAAAGCTAATAGACAGCCTGTCTGCGTAATGTATTCAGGCTATTTATCTAATATATGCACAGTTATAAAATTTGAAGATTTTTGGGATGTTCCCTTCCTCAAAAGACCAAAGGGAGTAAAGATATGGGGAAAATAAGATTATCAGAGACTCCCTGTAAATGCGGAAATCCCAAAGAATATAAGCATCGGAAATGCGACGCTTGTAAGAGAAAAACTTA
>PFVA01000066.1:721-1387 GCA_002790365.1 Ignavibacteriales bacterium CG_4_9_14_3_um_filter_30_11 | reverse complement strand
AATGCTTAAGAAATAGACATTATACACTGGAATATGGGGCTATAACGTCCTATAGAAATTATGATTCGTATCATGTCTATTATAATTACGATAAATATATGAGTAAATGGAAGGACTATAAACCATTATGAAGATAAAATTTAAAGTAAAAAATAATTTTTATATTTTAACTGGAGATAGCAAAAATTATATTCTAGAGGAGCTATCAGAAAAAGAGAAACTTCTTCAACGGAAATATTATAAAAATCTGAATGAGATGCTAAAAGATATTTACGATATGTCTCTCCGCAGAAGTGAAAATGTAGATTCATTTAGAGCTCTCGCAAAAGAAGGAGCAGAGTTAAATCGTATTATTCGCAAAATAGCGGATGAACTTACATATAAATGAAAAGTAAAATTTAATATGCAAAAAATTGCAGAAGATTTAATAAGCAAATTTGATGAATATTTACTAAGCATTAAAAATTGTGAGAATATCAAAAAGCTTAAATATAAAACAGACTTAGATTTCGTTAGTTTGTTATTTAGAGTTGTTGCAAAACAAATTATAGAGGAATATGTTAGCCAAATATTATATGAAAAAAATAATTAAATTTATAAATCTGTTTGGCAGCAGCGAGGGGAAGATAAAATGATGTTAGCACAACTTATTTGATTAATATAGGA
>PFVA01000066.1:494-636 GCA_002790365.1 Ignavibacteriales bacterium CG_4_9_14_3_um_filter_30_11 | reverse complement strand
TTTTCAGTGAGGGACCAGCATTTGCTGGATCTTTCAGCTAGCTCGTCAATCTTGATGATTTGGTTTGCAGCTTTGCGGTAACCAGTGCTGTCGGCGCGAGCATATCCAGACACGAGGACAACTTGTTCTTCGGGGACGGAAG
>PFVA01000066.1:0-344 GCA_002790365.1 Ignavibacteriales bacterium CG_4_9_14_3_um_filter_30_11 | reverse complement strand
TTATTTTTGTAAGCAATTGCAAAAACGATAACTGACAAAAAGCTCGAAGTCCATACCCAAGAACTTACCTTTGGTTTTGGCCATGATTAAATCAAAAGAGAATTGATAACTAAAGTTAGAATGAATTGACGCGCTCTGCAGGTTATGATGAGAATGGAAATTCTTTGATTGGTGTTAAAAATCACGCAACCCCTGCCATTTTTCTACTTCGAAAGAATAGATCGTGGACGTTCCTCCAATATTTTGCGTTTGCGTCTCCACGTTCAATGCCAACGGATTTATTTTTATATATTCAATCATAAAAGATTTAGTTCATAGAAGCTGTAACTGTAACGCCAATTTCT
>PFVA01000069.1 GCA_002790365.1 Ignavibacteriales bacterium CG_4_9_14_3_um_filter_30_11 | reverse complement strand
GAAAGACAATACCCATATTTCTGCGTATCGGCAGCATATCTAATTCGCTTAATTTAGAAATATCTTTATTGTCTATATATACACTACCGGAATCAGGTTGCCAGAGCCCAATCATTATTTTTAACATAGAACTTTTACCTGCACCGCTTGGTCCTAAAATTATTGCAATCTCTCCCTTCTTAATTGATAATGATGTATTATCAAGAATTACTTTTTCCCCAAAAGAAAGACTTACATTTTCTAATCGTATCATTTTGTTATAATAATTCCCAAACTACTTTTGTAAAAATAAAATCTAAAACCAAAACTATAAGTGATGAAACAACTACAGCATTTATAGTATTTTTACCCAATGCTGAAGTACCACCCCTAGTTTGAAATCCATAAAAACAACTGATTGTTGCTATAAAATATGCAAAAAGAATTGGCTTAATAAAACCAACGAAAATATCTTTCATCATTAATGAAGAGACAATAGAATGCCAGAAAAAAGATGTGTCGACATGAAGAGAAAGTTTTGTAACAATCATTCCGCTTAATATTCCACTCATATCTGCAATAGCAGTAAGAGGAAGAAACATAACCATAGCAGCAATAGTTCTTGGCATAACAAGTTTAAGAATTGGGCTTGTACCAAATGCTCTTAAAGCATCTATCTGTTCACTAATTTGCATAGCACCTAACTCGGATGCATTTTTTGCACCTGCTCTTGCTGCCATAAGAAGGCCTGTAATTGTTGGACCTAGTTCTCTAACCATTCCAAGTGCTACTGTTCTACCAACCAATGTTTTTGCCCCGAATTGGTCAAGTTGATGTCCGGTTTCTAAAGCAAGAATAATACCCATAAACACACCACCCAAAAGAACAAGTAAAAAAGCTTGTGAACCTACAAGATACATTTCATTAAAAATATCACTTCTGCATTTGTTAACAAATCTAATGGATAAAAAAAGATCTCTTAACATTAGAGTATAATCTTGAAGTAATAATATTTTCTTCTTAAATGTTATGATTAAAGAAACCATTTATATTCCTGCACCATTTAAACTGTTTAGGTATTCTTCTGCAACCTGTAAATCTTTTAAATGATCTATGTCAATTATTTTAGAAAAAGGGTATGCTATTATTTTATAATTATTAACTAATAAAATTTTTAAGAAATTTCTTAACCTCATCATATTTTCATTAATTGCTTTTTCCATGAGAGGAAATACATCCGAGTTAAAATAATACATTCCACCCGTTGCATATTTATGACCATCAGCATTATCATGAAAACTTTTGATATTCATGTTCTCATCAGTTTCAATGCAAAGAGGTTTTTCATCATCTATAAAATCTGTTACGGCTAAAACCCCATCCGTGTTTTTTTTATTATTTGAAAAATTTAGGAATTCAATAAATTCATCTTGATTAAAAATTGAATCAACTGTTGTCAAACAAAAAGAATTTCCTTTTAAAAAAGGAGATAAGGCATTAAAACTATGAAGAGAACTAGGGGTTGATTTAATTATTAAGTTGAATGGAATTTCAAATTTTCTGTTATTAATATATTCTTTAACACTAAGTGACTCTTCATTTATTATACACGAAATAGATTCAAAACCATTGTTCTCAGCAATTGTAAATAGTCTTTCAATTAGAGGAATACCATTAACTATAATTAATGGTTTGCTGACACTAGCATTTTCATACCTTAATCTGGATCCTTCACCTGCAGCAATTATCCCAAAATTCATTTATTATTACCAATACTTAAAAAAATTAAAATTAACACATTAAAAAATATTTTACATATACTTCTTTTTTAAAAAAGTACGACTTTAAATTTATCAATCTTTTGGATAATTAAAAAGTAATCCATGTTACAATCAAATTAAAATATGGACTTTATTATCAATATTAATTTTATATATTAAACATTATCATTTTTTACAATTTTGAGGTTTGGGTATTTTTTTATCAAATATTTTAAAAGGTGTTGACTTTAAATTATTTTTTAATGAGTTTACTACAGAATTTTTAATTAGGAAGGTAAAAAGGCTAATTTTTACAACTTTTCAGACAATCTATTAATTTAATAAACAATACAAATATATTGCTTGGTTATTATACATTGTATTTTTATCTATTTTTAATAAAATGTGAGCTTAAATTAGTACCTTTAAACCAATAACTTTTTTCATTAATATTTTAAGAATAAAGATTTTTGTTTAACAAAATTGAGCAAAATAATTACCCACTTTTTATTGAATGCAATAATTCAATTTCTATGCATTCGATCAATAAAGTAACTAGTTACATAATAATATCACTAAATAATAGGAGAAATAATATGAAACGAAAGATTACCATCCTGTTTTTCTTGCTTTTCTTGCCTGCATTTGTAATGGCTGGATCTGTAGGAAAAATTCAAGGTAAGGTTACAGATCTCCAGACGGGCGAAGCATTGATTGGAGCCAATGTATTAGTCGTTGGAACATCATTCGGTGCTGCTACAGATGTAAGCGGTTCGTTTACAATTAATAACTTAGAGCCTGGCGTATATGAGCTAAAGGCTTCTTATCTAGGTTATAAAACTGTAACAATCACAAATGTTCGTGTGAATTCTGATCTTACTTCCGAGGTAGATTTTCAACTACCTGCTGAAGGTATTTCGGTTGGGGAAGTTAACATTGTAGCAACTAGACCTCTTATAAATAAGAGTAACACTAATGCTATAAGAACAACTTCAAGCGAAAACATTGAATCCTTACCTGTAAGGGGTGTCACGGCCATTATTGGTCTAACAGCTGGTGTTGTTCTTCAAGACAACACAATTTATGTTCGTGGTGGTCGTCAGGACGAAGTTGGTTATTTCCTAGAAGGAACAAACATAACTAACCCTGTCTTTGGTGGCCGTACCGTTACTTTGGTTCAAGATGCTATAGAAGAAATATCAGTTCAAGCTGGCGGTTTTACTGCTGAATTTGGCGGTGCAAATGCCGGTATAATTCGTACACAGTTGAAATCAGGTACTCCTGACTTCAGAGCTACTGTAGAATATGTTACTGATAATCTTTCATTTAAAAGCAAATCAAACCGCTTTGACGGCGAAAAAACTTTTAATACAAACAGCTTTGGTTACAATGAATTTACCGCTACATTAAGCGGTCCAATTGTTTCTAAAGATATTAAGTTCTTTGGTTTGTTTAACTATAACTATAATTTAGATAGTGATCCCAGACCTTGGCCTGGAATAAATTTAGGTGTTATTACCGATCCTCTATCAACTACACCTGAAACGAATTCAATTGATTTTACATATCCTGCAGGTCCCACATTAAAAAAGTCAGGAGAAGCATATACCGGAACAGCTACATTAACATTGGATTTTAATCCTTTTATTATTAGAGCAACCGGTACTTGGACAAACATAGAATCTTATGGTGGAAATTCAGGTAAAATTTCTAACTTACTTAATATGGACAGAAGAGCTGTAACCAAAGGTGATAACGGTTCATTCTCTTTAAAATTAACTCATATTCTTAGCCCAACCACTTATTATGAATTAAGTGGAGGTTGGTCAGTGAGTGATTTCAAAACTATGGATCCTTCTTTAACCTTTAACTGGCAATCTTACGGCGATAGTGTTGCTAATGCTAACGCAGGTTATGTATGGCAAAGAACTGCTCTTGACATTAAAAATAAAAGAACTGGTCGTTTCCAAAGACCTGCACCCTATGACATTTTAGGCTTTAGGTTTTCTGCACCTAATGACTTATCTGCAGGATTTAGTAAAAGAAAAAATGTAACATTAAATTTTAATGCTTCATTTTCTACTGAATTAAATAAGGAACATTCTTTGAAGATTGGTGGTGAATTACAATTATTTACTATCCGTGCTTTCGGTGCTTCCAACTCATTTGCTGAAAGAGTTAACTCCAACAGTTTATTACCAGTATCACAACAAAGAACTCTAGAACAAATTCAAATAGCTTTGGGAACAAATGCTTATGGCTATGATTTGTTTGGTGAAAAATATAATGGTGACGGAATTTTAAAAGCTAAAAAACCTGTAATTGCAGGCGCTTATATTCAAGATAAAATCACATATAAAAATTTAATTTTAAATGTTGGTTTGCGTTTTGATTATATAGATATAGACAACTTTGCATTTGAAGATCTAACAAGACCAGAACTTACAATTAATAGTACTACTGGTGAAGTTGATATTAACCATTTATTAGAAACACCTACATTTTCTTCAGTTAGTCCTAGATTAGGTTTCTCTTTCCCTGTAACTGACAGAACAGTTTTCCATGCTCAGTTTGGTAAATTTGTTCAGCAGACAAGATTGAGAGATGTTTATCAGGGATTATATGCAACATCAAATCAATTAAGGGGTGGTTTCTTTATTGGAGCTCCTGTTGGGTTTAATGTAAGACCTACCAGAACAACTCAATATGAAATTGGTTTTACACAACAATTATCTGATTTTGCTTCTTTTGATATAACTGCATATTATAAAGATATTAAAGATCAGGTTGTATTCGAACTTCAAAGAACAGTTACCGGTTCTCAATTTGGCGCTTATAATATACTTACAAACGGTGATTTTGCAACAACAAAAGGTGTTGAAATATCATTCAATATGAGAAGAGTTGAAAGAATTCAGATTAATGGTTCTGTATCATTCCAGGATGCTCAGGGAACAGGTTCTAATCCTAATTCACATGCTGGTATAGTTGGTGCACCTATTGATGGTGTAACAATATTTAACCCACTATATGTTTTTCCACTAGACTTTAATAAGGCTGTTACTGGTAATTTTAATCTTGATTACCGTTTCAGTGCTGATGAGTCTTCACCGGTTCTTCAGTCTTTAGGTTTATCTGCTTTGATGACATTTGCCAGCGGACACCCATATACTTTAGGACAAGGAAAAGGTAATAATGTAGGTAGTTTGGAAGGTGATGCAAGATTTAGAGCACCAATAGAACCTTTAAATAATTCAACAACTCCTTGGACTTATCAATTAGATGTACGTTTGGATAAAACCGTATCATTATTTGATAAATTAAAAGCAAATTTCTACATATTTGTTATAAATGTGTTAGATACTCGTAATGTTGAAAATGTTTTCTTAAGAACTGGTTCTGCATTTGATGATGGTTTTTTAAATGACCAATCATTAGGCGGATCTTTACATCCAACCCAGAGACAAGACTATGAGAATATGTACAGGGCTATAAATCTTGATTATTCTCAAGGACTCCAAAACGCAACTGGTAGCCAGATATTTGGAGGATTCCAAAACGCAACTGGTAACCAGTTATTTGGACCTCCTCGTCAAATCAGAGTTGGAATTCGTTTAGAATATTAAAATGAAATTTGACATCTTATATAAAATGAATAGGAGTTTAAACAATATGATTTCAAAAAAATTAAAATATGTGCTGATCTTTATGTTTGGTGCGTTATTCCTTGCCCCTACGCTGTTACAGGCTAAGGGAGATAAAAAGGATGGCAAAACCACTCTTAAAAAGACTACAGCACAAACAGCTAGTACACTTCTTGATATAAATAATATATCAACATGGTTTTATAACACCGGTGAATCCGATATTACACCAGACGGTAATAGCGGTTTTGTATTTCCTAAAGGAAGTGGTAAAGCAGCTGTATTTACCGCAGGTTTATTGTGGGGTGCAAGAGTAGATGGCGATCCTGACCCAAGAGTTGGCGGTACAGCTTACAGAACCGGTCTTGTTCAAGGTAATGTTGATGCTAACGGTAATCCACCAGCAGACAATACAACAAATGAGAGATATCGTATATATAGAATAAGACCTGATGTATATCCTGGTGGACCTGCAGTTGACTTATCTCCAGATGCTGCTAATGAAGGAACTACAGAAGCAGCTCTTAGAGCAGCTTATGAAAAAGACTGGACAGAATGGCCGGCTGATATGGGCGCTCCTTTTGATGATAAAGATAGTAGTGGAACTTACAATGCCGGTGATGTACCTGGTGTACCGGGTTCTGACCAAACAATATGGTTTGTTGCTAATGACTTAGACCCAGGACAAACAGTATTCTTGTATGGTGCTAATCCTCTAGGTCTTGAAGTATCAGAAACTGTATGGGCATATAACAGAACAGGTGCTTTAGGAAATATGTATTTTAGAAAATATACATTTAAAAATGTAACAAATCGTTCAGCACTAACACCAACCATATTTAAAGACATGTATGCTACAATGTGGGCGGATATTGATCTTGGTGAAGCAGGTGATGACTTTATCGGTGTTGATACTGTTTTAAGTTTACAATATTCATATAATGCAAATGCAGTTGATGCAACTTATACACCACTTCCTCCTCCAGCTGTTGGCTTTGACTTTTTCCAAGGTCCATTAGTTGACGGTGTTAGTGGAGAAGATAAGAACAAAAACACAGTTGACGATGCATCTGACTTTGGTATCTTTAATGGTGTTGTAGTAGGTCCCGGTAAAATTAATTTACCTATGACAGCTGCATTTTACTTTGCAAACGGTGATCCTAATATTGGTGATCCTCCACAGGGTACTGTTGACGGTTCAAGACAATTTTATAACTTCTTCCAGGGTAAATTTGGTAAGTCAGGTGCTACATTTACTGATTTAGATACCGGTCAACCAACCACATTTGCTCTAAACGGAGATCCACAGACTGGTAAAGGATGGTTAGATGGTATTCAGTTACCTCCTGGTGATAGGCGTAATGGAAGTTCATCAGGTCCATTTAATATGGGTCCTGGTGATGTGCAGGAAGTTGTTGTTGCTGAAATAGTTGGAGGTGCAATACCCGGAACAGATAGATTATCTGCAATCGGTATATTAAAGTTTTTTGATGTTGCGGCACAAAATGCTTATGATAACTTCTT
>PFVA01000210.1 GCA_002790365.1 Ignavibacteriales bacterium CG_4_9_14_3_um_filter_30_11 | reverse complement strand
GACACAATCTTTGATGTAGATTTAAAAAAAGTTTTTAACAATAATTCTTCAATGATTGGTGTTAAAGAAGTTGCAGACCCCAGCAGATTTGGAGTTGCTATTGTTAAAAATGGAAAAGTTGAAAAACTTGTTGAAAAACCAAAAGAACTTGTTTCTAATTTAGCCATTGTGGGTCTTTACTATATTTCAAATGCCAATGTATTGGCTGATTGTTTGAAAGAAATGGTTAAAAAAGATATTCGAACCAACAATGAGTTGCAACTTACTGACGCACTTCAAATGATGCTTGAAAAAAATGAAAGGATAAGTACTTTTTCTGTTAAAGGCTGGTACGATTGTGGTAAACAAGAAACTTTGCTTGAAACTAATAGAATTTTGTTGGATAATAAATCCACTAATAAAAAATTCAGCAATGTTGTAATTAATAATCCAGTTTTCATTGCTGATGATGCCAATATTACAAATTCTGTAATTGGTCCTTATGCAACTATTAGCAAAGGTTGCAAAATATCTGATTCTATAATTAGAAATTCTATTATTGGAGAAAAATCAGAAATTATTACTTCATTGCTGAATGAATCAATTATAGGCAACAATACTTTTATTAAAGGAAGTTATAAAAAACTTAATACTGGGGATTCAACTGAGATAGAAATTTATTAAATTTATAATTCATTTTTTTAAGGATAAATATGTCATACTTTTTTACTTCAGAGTCAGTATCAGAAGGACATCCTGATAAAGTTTGCGATGCTATATCTGACGGAGTTCTAGATGCAATTTATAAAATTGATAACAAAGCAAGAGTTGCTTGCGAAACTTTTGTAACTACAGGAATGGTTCTTGTTGGTGGTGAAATTACTACTGATGCATATATTGATATACAGGAAATTGTACGCAATACAGTTAAAAAAATCGGTTATACAAAAGCTGAATATAAATTTGATTCTGAATCATGTTCGGTATTAAATGCTATCCACTCTCAATCACCAGATATTGCTATGGGAGTTGATACAGGTGGTGCAGGTGATCAAGGTATTATGTTTGGATATGCTTGTGATCAGACACCTGAACTTATGCCAATGCCTATTATGTATGCTCATAAATTAGTTAAAAAACTTGCTGATATTAGAAAAAGAAATAATGGTTTAATGCCGTATTTAAGACCGGATTCTAAATCACAGGTTACAATTGAATATGATGAAAACAATAAACCATTAAGAGTTGATGCTGTTGTCATATCTACACAGCACGATGGAAATGTTAGACAATCGACAATTAAAAAAGATGTTATAAAGAATGTTATATTAAAAGTAATACCAAAAAGATACATAGATAAAAACACTAAGTATTTTATAAATCCAACCGGCAGATTTGAAATTGGTGGACCACATGGTGATAGCGGGCTTACAGGTAGAAAAATTATTGTTGATACTTATGGCGGGTGGGCTCCTCATGGTGGTGGTGCATTTTCAGGAAAAGATCCTTCTAAAGTAGATAGAAGTGCAACATATGCTGCAAGACATATTGCTAAAAATATTGTTGGGGCTAAATTGGCTAATGAATGTATGGTACAGCTTGCATATGCAATTGGAGTTGCTCAACCTGTATCTGTTTTTGTTGATACAAAGGGAACAGGTGTTATTTCTGATAGTGAAATATCAAAAATGATAATGAAAGAAGTTGACCTTACTCCTAAAGGAATAATTAACAGATTAAAGTTGAGAGCACCAATTTATCAAGCCACTTCTTCTTATGGTCATTTTGGTCGTAATGAATTTTCTTGGGAAAAATTGGACTTGGTACCGAAATTTAAAAAATATAAGAAAAAAAATTAAAAAGGAATAATATGAGTGAAGTTATGAATAATGATGTTAAAACTTTGAAGTATAAAGTAAAAGATATCTCACTTGCTGAATGGGGAAGAAAAGAAATTAAACTTGCAGAAGATGAAATGCCGGGTTTAATGTCATTAAGAAAAGAATATGGAAAATCAAAACCATTAAAAGGTGCTCGTATAGCAGGTTGTTTACATATG
>PFVA01000067.1:5279-7118 GCA_002790365.1 Ignavibacteriales bacterium CG_4_9_14_3_um_filter_30_11 | reverse complement strand
GCCTCTTTTAATTTAATCTTTTTCTAAAATTTAATATGCTGGCAGTTAAAATAATAACACCTAAAAAGAAAAGCATCCCGACTTGCGGAAGCAATTCCATAAATCCAGTACCCTTTAAAATTACGCTTCTTAAAATTGTAATAAAATATCTTAAAGGAATTAGGTAAGTAATATACTGAATTATCTGAGGCATATTTTCAATAGGAAAAGTAAATCCGGATAAATAAATCATAGGCATCATTACAGCAAATTGAGCAATCATCATTGCTTGCTGTTGTGTTTTTGAAATTGTAGATATTAATAAACCTAAGCCAAGAGTAGATAAAACAAATAATTGAGATGAAAATAAAAGGAAGAAAAAATTTCCTCTTATACCAATGTCAAACCACAAAACCATTATGCTTAGAACAATCAATACATCAATAAAACCTACAATAATAAATGGTATCAATTTCCCTATTATCAATTGAATTGGTTTTATTGGTGTAACAATTAATTGCTCAAGAGTTCCGATTTCTCTTTCTTTAACTACTGCCATAGACATTAAAAGAATTGTAATAACCATAAGCAGCAATCCCATAATACTTGGCACCATAAATTTTCGTGTTTTTAATTCAGGATTATACCACACTCTTATCTCAGGATTTATACTTCCAATATTATGAATTTTATTTCCGGATATGTTTAGTAAATTCAATAACAATTGATTAGAATAACTAGCAACAATTCCCTGTACATAACCTGCTGCTATGGAAGTCTCATTTCCATTTGAACCATCAAAAATTGCTTGCACTTTTACAGTAAGATTTCTATTAATATTTTTCTCAAAATCTTTTGGGATTACAAGGGTTAAAATAGTGGTTCCATTATTAATCAATTTTTCAGCATCATCATAATTATTTACATTAGCTTCTTCAGTAAAATAACCTGACCTAGTAAATCTTTCTATAAATTGTCTGCTTGAAGTTGTTTTGTCCCAATCTAATATTGAAAAATGAATTGTATTTACATCCAGAGTTGCTGCATAGCCTAATAATATAAGTTGTAAAACAGGTGCAATAAAAATTACTCCAAATAATTTTGGGTCTCGTTTTAATTGGAGAAATTCTTTAATAATTATATTTAGAATAATTCTCATAAAATTATAATTTTGCTTCAGCTCTTTTGTTTATAATTGCAGCTAATATCAAAAATACAAGTGCAAAAATCAGCAAATAAATTGTTTGCGGCCAAAATGATTCCAGCCCTACGCCTTTAAGTAAAATATCACGCGAAATTATTACATAAAATTTTGCAGGTGTAATATTTGTAACAATTTGAATAAAAGCAGGCATGCTTTCTATTGGAAAAATAAATCCGGATAAAATTACAGATGGAAGTAATGATATAAGAGTTGCCATTTGGAAAGCAACCTGTTGAGATTCAGCAATACTGGAAACAAAAATTCCAAGATTGGATGCTGCAAATAAAAATAAGAGTGTTGTTAAACATAGAAGTAAAATATTTCCTTTAATGGTAAGTCCAAACATAAAATGACTTACTATAATTATTGATGCAGATATTATTAATCCAATAATTGAATATGGTATTGATTTCCCTAAGAGTAATTCTAAAGATTTTGTTGGTGACACATAGATCTGTTCTATTGTTCCTCTTTCTTTTTCTCTTACAATTGATAATGAAATTGATATTACTGCTGTAATAACAAGTATCATTGCAATAAGACCGGGAATTAAAAATAAAGTTGATTTCAATTCCGGATTATACCAGAATATGGATTCCAGACTTAACGGCGTATATATAGGAATGCCTTCCCTCAAAAAATATTCATTAATAATT
>PFVA01000067.1:0-5268 GCA_002790365.1 Ignavibacteriales bacterium CG_4_9_14_3_um_filter_30_11 | reverse complement strand
TGCACGAGTAGCTGAATTCATATAATTAGCAATAATTGATGCAGTATTTCCATCTACTCCATCAATTAAAATTTGGACATTTGCATTTTGGCCTGAGTTTAACTTTTTATCCATATCAACTGGAAATGATATAACACATTGAGCCTTTTTGCTGTCAAGAACTTCTTTAATTTCAGCATCCTTACTTATATATCCTTCAATATCAAAGTAACTAGAACTTCCCAACATTCTAATAATATTTCTGCTTTCAACTGATTTAGCTTGGTCAAAAACATAAAGTTTTATGTGGTGTACATCAAAATTAATTGCATACCCAAAAATTGCAAGAAGAATAACCGGAAAAACGAAAAGGACGAATAACATCCTTTTATCTCTTTTCAATTGCAAGATTTCTTTTTTAGATATAGCTAATATTCTTTCAATCACTTTACTTACTTTCCTCTAACAAATGAATAAAAACATCTTCCAATGTCGGAACTATGGGATCAATTCTTTTAATAATAATATCACTTTTATTTTTTAAACTTTCATTAATCTGTGATTTTGATTTATAATTTCCATTTACACTTAAATGAATATTATTTCCAAAAATTGAAGTGTCATCAACATAACTTTCTTCAGCAAGGATATTCATTGTTGTTACAGGATCGTTACATTCTATTTCAATTATTTTATTTTTTAAATAATCTTTTTTTAATGTAGCGGGTGTACCCTGAGCAATTAACTTACCGGCATTAATCAAAATTATATTATTACAAAATTCTGCTTCTTCCAGATAATGTGTAGTTACCAAAACAGTTGTACCTTGGTCTGAAATATTATTTATTAATTCCCAAAATTGTCTTCTGGCAATAGGATCAACACCGCTAGTAGGTTCATCTAAAAATACAATTGCAGGATTATGTATAACTGCCGTTCCTAAAGCCAGTCTCTGTTTTATTCCCCCCGGTAGAGATGATGTAATTAGGTTTTCTTTATTCTTTAAATCTGATATTTCAAGAACCCATTTTCTCCTTTCATTTAATTTTTCACCAAACAAACCATAAACACCACCGTAAAAATTAATGTTCTCTTCAACTGTTAGATCATTATAAAGTGAAAATTTTTGAGACATATAGCCAATTTGCTGTTTCACCATATCCGGCTCATTCATAACACTATATCCCCCTACTAATGCATCGCCTAAAGTTGGTTCAAGAATTCCGCATAACATTCTAATAGTGGTTGATTTACCGGCACCGTTTGCACCCAAAAATCCAAAGACTTCTCCTTTATTTACATTAAAGATTATATTATCTACTGCTAAAAAATTTCCAAATTTTCTGGATAAACTATTTACTTCAATCGAATACATTAAGCTACCACAGTCTCATTTTTAACTTTTAAAATAAAAACATTTTCTAAACTCAAAGATTTATTTCTATGACTAATAATTTCTATTGAGTTGTCCATTAATATTTTTTCAATATTTGTGTAGTCTTTTTTATAATTATCAGAAATGATATCCATTCTATCACCAAATAATTGAACTTCCAAATTTGTTTTTACCTTAATAATACTTGCAGCACTTTTTATATTGTTACATACAATTTCAAGTACTGTTTTATTTGTAGATTCTTTAATTTTTTCAGGCGAATCAATGCTTATTATTTTCCCTTTATTTATCAGAGCTACTTTGTTACATCGTTCAGCTTCATCCAAATACGGAGTAGTCATAAAAATTGTAACACCATCTTTTAAAAGATTTGCAAGAATTTTCCAAAAATCTCTTCTGAAAACCGGATCTACCCCCGTTGTTGGTTCATCTAAATATAAAATTTTAGGTTTGTGAATTAAACTGCAAGCTAAAGCTAATTTCTGTTTCATTCCTCCTGAAAGATTATCTGCCAGCCTGTCCCTAAATTCTGTAAGTCGTGTGAATTGCAATAGTTCATTTCTTCTATCTTCAAAAGTACTAACGCCATGTATCTTTGCAAAAAATTCAATGTTTTCATCTATTGTTAAATCACCGTAAAGAGAAAATTTTTGAGACAGGTAACCGATATTGTCTTGAATCATTTTCTTGTTAGTTTTCAAATCAAAATTCAGAATTGTAAGGCTGCCACTATCATAGGATAAAAGTCCGGTAAGAATTCTGATAATAGTAGATTTACCGGCTCCGTCGGGACCCACAAGACCAAACATCTGCCCGGCATCAACATTAAACGAAATTCCGTTAACAGCATTAATATTTTCGAAGTTTTTATGTAGATCTAATATTTTAATTATTTGTTTCAAATTTTAAGATTCCAAGTTACAGGTTAACCTGCAACCTTTATCACTGCATCTGCAGGCATTCCGGGTTTAAGTTTGAAATCACTATTTTCAATTTCAATTTTAACGGCAAATACTAATTTAGTTCTTTCATCTTTAGTCTGAATATTTTTTGGAGTAAATTCTGCTTCCGGAGAGATGTAAGTAACTTTACCTTTAAAACTTTTTTCAGGGAAAGCATCTACATAAACATCTGCAGTTTCTCCCAGTTGAATATATCCAAGTTCAATCTCAGATATATAAATAATTAACTTTACTTTGGTCAGGTCAGAAATTTTTAATAAAGAAGAAGACGGATTTACATATTCGCCAACTTCAAAAAACTTTTTTACAACAAAACCATTTGCAGGTGAAGTGATGTAACTATCATTAAATTGTTTTTTGATTAAATTAAAATTTGCATCTGCCTCGGCAAGTCTTGCTTCTGCTTGTTGTAATTCTTCGGGTCTGGTTAATTTACTTATTTTAGAAAAATTTTCTTTTGCAGAATTATATTTTGATAATGCTATTTCATAAGCTGATTTAATATCGTCATATTGTTTTTCGGAGACAGCTTTTTTACTGTATAATTTTTCAATTCTATCTTTGTCTTTTTTAATATTATTAAAATTAACTTCTGCTTGCTCTAATAATGCTCTTGCCTGTAGCACATCTTCTTTACGGGCGCCCTTTAACATAAGCTTTAGCTGAGCATCAGCCATATTTACTGCAGCTTCAGCTCTGTTTTTTTCATAAAGCAATTCTTCTGAATCTAAAACATACAATGTGTCACCGTTGGCCACTCTATCACCTTCGATAAAAAGTATTTGCTTAATTTCTCCTTTTACCTTGGAGCTGATTATAACATTAGTTGATTCAACTGTACCTGATGCTTCAATTTTATTCCTGTTATCAGAACTGCAACCGACAAAATTTAAGACTAATATTAAAATGATATAATTAAGTGATTTCATTTTATTGCTCCGATATTTAAACTTTTAAAAATCTTTTTACCTTTTGTAGTTAGAATTCCGTTCATTAATATTTTTATACTTTCTTTAAATGATCTTTCAATAGAAATACTTTTTTGAAGAGCAATTTTAGGATTTACATTTCCTCTGATAACTGAAATGAAAGTATTGATAATCAGGGAAGTAGATTCTTCAATAAAATAACTTTCCCTTTTCCCCTGATCAATTATTCCGGTTAAGTTTTGAATCATATATTTAGTTCTTAGTTTATCAATTACCTTCCAAAGATTTGGCTCACGGATTTTTATGTCCATCAAAAAATTCTCTGAAAGATTTAACAACACATTACTAATAAAATTGAATAAGTTATATGCTTTCACAACTGCGTTATCATTTGAGTCAATGATCATTTGCATTTTATTATTATTAACATCCATAAAATGTAACACAGACTGTTTTAATAATATATCCTTAGAATTGAAATGTTTATAGAGAGTCTTTTTGCTCATTTTAAGAGATTGAGCAATATCATCCATAGAAGTTTTAGAAAATCCTTTCTTTACGAAAAGATCAATTGATGAGATTATAATTTTTTCTTTTTCAGAGTTCAATTTATCTGGAAACTATTTTACAATATTTTAGTTTCCAATATAAATTATAGAAACTACTAAGTCAAATTTAAGTTTCCAATAATTTATTTATTTGTTACGAAGGTATCTCGCCTGTCCCACTGGGATTGATACTGTGGCAGGAGATGATTTTTGACATAGAATAGTCAGGGACAACTGAGCAACAGACCTATATTATGTTTCAAGTACAGACAAATTAAACTATATTTATGTAAACGCTTCACGAAAAACTTACGGCTTAGACGCAAAAGGAAATATGGCAACAGACAACTGGAAAGAAATAACGGGAAGAACCTATGACCACAGAAATTTACCGTTAACAATGAAGAAGAAGGGCGGCTGTACTGTATTTGAAAACAAACTTAAAATGTATTAACTTTGTGATATGGGAATGAATATTCAAAATATAAAAATTGAACTAATCCAATGGTTAACTACTTTGGAGGATAAATCTTTAATTCAAAAAATAATGGATTTAAGAAAAAACGATTCCAGGGATTGGTGGAATGAGATATCTGAAGAAGAAAAGAAATCTATTGAAATAGGTCTCTCAGATGCTGAAAAAGGAAATTTAAAACCACATTCAGAAGCAAGAAAAATATATGGTAAGTGGTTATAAAATTTTATGGACAGACCACGCTTTAAAGGAATTAGCTAAAACCTACGAATATTTAGAAAAAAATTTACTAAAAAAGAATTAAAAAAAATTATCGGTTGAAATTGATAAAATTTTAAACTTAATTTCAAAAAATCCATCTTTATTTCCAATCTCTGAATCACACAGTATTAGAAAAATAGTGGTTAAAAAATTTAATACATTATACTACCGAGAAAAACAGAATACTGTTGAAATTCTTTCATTCTTTTCAAACCGACAAAATCCTGAAAAAAGAAAAATATAGAAACAGACTATAATATTGTCTAAAGACAAATTAATTGTTGTAGAATAGAACAAACCTATATTATGTTTCAAGTACAGACAAATTAAACTATATTTATGTAAACGGTTCACGAAAAACATACGGTTTTGACGCAAAAGGAAATATGGCAAGAGACAACCGAGAAGGAATAACGGGTATAACCTATAACCTATGAACACAGAAATTTATCGCTTACAATGACCTACCTACGATAAAGCTAATAAATATGTGCGGGGATGGCTGAATGCCTGCCAATATGGGAATCGTTCAGTGACATTTTTATATAAAAAGATGTGGAGGAATTATTCATATTACTACTACAGTTCGACCGTAGCATCCAAGATTTTTATAAGTTCATATTAACCCAGATTTTCCATTGGAAAATCTGCCCTTTGGGCCGACAATTTGTAAGTAAATAAAGATCATATACTTAGTTATATAAAAATCTCGGAATTC
>PFVA01000072.1:3610-10589 GCA_002790365.1 Ignavibacteriales bacterium CG_4_9_14_3_um_filter_30_11 | reverse complement strand
TTGAAGGTGAAGTTTACATCTTATCAAAAGATGAAGGTGGTAGACATACACCATTTTTTAATGGTTACAGGCCGCAGTTCTATTTTAGAACCACTGATGTAACTGGTGTTGCTTCTTTACCATCTGGTACTGAAATGGTAATGCCTGGTGATAATGTAAAATTAAGTGTTGAACTTATTACAGATATTGCTATGGAAGAAGGACTTCGTTTTGCTATCCGTGAAGGTGGTAGAACTGTAGGTGCTGGTGTTGTAACAAAAATTATTTTATAATAAATAATAAAATATAGAAAAGGGAGATCTTCTCCCTTTTCTATTGAACTAATGTTTACTTAAAGGAGACTTTAATTGGCTGGACAGAAAATAAGAATAAAATTAAAATCTTATGATCATATATTGATTGATAAATCAACTGAGAAGATTATAAAGACAGTAAGAAGTACTGGAGCTGTTGTCTCTGGACCAATCCCTTTACCAACAAAGAGAACTTTGTATACTGTATTAAAGTCGCCGCATGTAGACAAAAAATCGCGTGAACAATTTGAAACCCGTTCACATAAAAGGATTATTGATATACATAATTCAAGCAATAAAACCGTCGACTCTTTAAGTAAGTTAGATATACCGGCGGGTGTTGATATAGAGATAAAGCTTTAACGGAGATATGATGTCTGGCATAATAGGAAGAAAATTAGGAATGTCTAGTATCTTTGGTCCTGATGGTCAAATGATACCGGTAACAGTAATAAAGGCAGGTCCTTGTAAAATTGTGAAAATTAAAACCAAAGAGAAAGATGGATACGAAGCATTACAGTTTGGTTTTGATATTAAGAAAGAAAAGAATATGAGTAAACCGTTATTAGGGCAATATAAAAAAAATAATATTGAACCAGCTGCTATGTTGAAAGAATTTCCTTTTAAAAATATTGCTGATTATAAAATTGGTGATGAAATTAAAGCAGATTTTTTTGTTGAAGGTGAAAAAATTAAAGTAAGAGCAAAGGGAAAAGGAAAAGGCTTTCAAGGGGTAATGAAAAGACACGGATTTGGTGGTGTTGGTGGAACTACTCACGGACAAAGTGATAGGCTAAGAGCTCCAGGTTCAATCGGTTCTAGTTCTGATCCATCAAGAGTATTTAAAGGTATGAGAATGGCAGGTAGAACAGGCGGAAAAAATATATCAGTTACTAATCTAAAAGTTGTAAAAATTCTTTCAGAAGAAAATATAATATTAGTTAATGGTTCTGTCCCTGGCTCAATAAATTCAATTGTTGAGCTGATTAAGAAATAGATTTAATAAGAAATCAATACAGATTATGAAATTAGATATTTATAAAATAAACGGAAAAGCTGCCGGTGAAAAAATAGATCTTGCAGATGAAATCTTTGGTGTAGAACCAAATGATCACGCTATTTACCTTTCAGTAAAATCTTACTTAGCTAACCAAAGACAAGGTACTTCTAAAGCTAAAGAAAGAGGTGAAGTTAGAGGCGGTGGTAAAAAACCATTTAAGCAAAAAGGAAGAGGCGGTGCAAGAGCCGGTACAAGCAGATCACCTTTATGGGTGGGTGGCGGAACAATATTTGGTCCTCGCCCAAGAAATTATAGACAAGATCTTCCAAAAAAAGTTAAGAGTCTTGCTAGAAAATCAGCTTACAGCTATAAAGTTAAAGATGAACAATTAATGGTTGTTGAAGATTTCAACTTTGATACTCCAAAAACTAAAGAACTTATTAAAATATTGGATGCTCTAAAAATTCAAGGTAAAAAAGTTTTAATTCTTACAAAAGGTAATTTAAGAGGTGTTTATAGGTCAGGAAGAAATATTCCTAAATTACAAATTTTAGAAGCAGAAAAAGCATCAACTTATGATATTGTAAATAATCAAATGACAGTAATTCAAAAAAGCGCTGTTGAAGATATTGTAAATACATTTAAAACAAAATCTGAGGCTGTAAACTAAAATGCATCAAGTATTGGTAAAACCATTAATAACTGAGAAAATGACTAATCTTTCCGCAGACCAAGGGAAATACGGATTTATCGTTAACCCAAATGCAAATAAAATTGAAATTGCAAAAGCAATTGAGAAAAAATTTCAAGTTAAAGTTATTGAAGTTAGAACATTAAATTATTCTGGTAAAACTAAAACCCAATTCAGAAAGGGTGGAAGATTTACCGGTAAAACAGCAAAATATAAAAAAGCAATAATTACCCTTAAAAAAGGGGACACTATTGAACTATTTGAACAAGTATAGATATTGTAATTAGGTAGATAAATGGCTATTAAAAAATTAAGACCAATGACTGCAGGAACGAGATTTATGTCTCGCTCAACTTTTGATGAGATAACTAAATCTACTCCTGAAAAATTATTAACTGTTTCTTTAAAGAAGTCTGGCGGTCGAAATAATAAAGGAAGAGTAACTTCTAGACATATTGGTGGTGGACATAAACGCAAATATAGAATAATAGATTTTAAAAGAGATAAACACGGTGTACCTGCAACAGTTCATTCAATTGAATATGATCCAAACAGAACATGTCGAATAGCTTTACTTCACTATGCTGATGGTGAAAAAAGATATATCTTGGCTCCTGAAGGATTAAAAGTTGGTGCAACTGTTTTATCAGGAAAAGAAATAGATATAAGTGTTGGTAATGCATTGTTCTTAAAAGATATGCCATTAGGTAGTATGATTCATAATGTTGAATTGAAACCAGGAAAAGGTGGACAGTTAGGAAGAAGTGCAGGAGCATCAATTCAAGTCTTAGCTAAAGAAGGACAACATGCACAATTAAAAATGCCTTCAGGTGAAGTTAGACTTGTTAACCTAAATTGTATTGCTACTTATGGTGTTGTTGGTAATGCTGAACAAGAAAATATTTCTTGGGGAAAAGCAGGAAGAATGAGATGGAAAGGCAGAAGATCAAAAGTTAGAGGTGTTGCAATGAACCCAGTTGATCATCCAATGGGTGGTGGTGAAGGTAAAACTTCAGGTGGCGGACATCCGGTTTCACCTTGGGGGCAAGCAGCTAAAGGTTTGAAAACAAGAAAACATAAAAAAGAATCAAATAAATATATTGTTAAAAAAAGGACTAAAAAGTAGAGTTAATATATGCCACGCTCAATAAAAAAAGGACCATTCATAGACATAAAGCTTTATGAAAAAATTAATAAGCTAAATGATACAAATCAGAAAAAAATTATTAAAACTTGGTCCCGTTCATCAACAATTACACCAGATTTTGTTGGGCATACTATTGCTGTTCATAATGGTAATAAAATGATACCTGTTTATATTACTGAAAATATGGTTGGGCATAAACTTGGTGAATTTGCACCGACTCGAATTTTTAGAGGTCATCCAGGAACTAAAGCAGAAAAAGCTGCAAAGAGTTAAAAAGAATTAAGGAATTTTGAATATTATGGAAGCTAGAGCAAAAAATAAATATATACCATCATCTCCAAGAAAAATGAGATTGGTTGTTGATTTAATTAGAGGCATGTCAGTTGAAAAAGCAATTGAAGTTTTACATTTTCATACTAAACATGCTTCTCACGATGTTGAAACAACATTAAGATCAGCTGTAGCAAATTTACTAAACAGTAAAGATTCAACAAGAACTGATACTGCTGATTTATTTGTAAAGGAAGCTTTTGTTGACCAAGGACCTACAATAAAAAGAATTTCACCTGCTCCAATGGGCAGAGCGTATAAAATAAGAAAAAGATCTTGTCATTTAACAATTGTTGTTGCTACTAAGGCATAAAATTAGGAGGACTTTTTTTTGGGACAAAAAACACATCCAATTGGTTTTAGAGTTGGAATAATAAAAGGTTGGGATTCTAACTGGTTTGAAAAAAACAGTTATGCCCCTAAGATAAAAGAAGATGCAAAGATTAGAGAATATATAAGAAACAGATTAAAAAAAGCTGGCATTTCTAAATTAGTAATTGATAGAACAACAAAAAAAATATTATTGACAATACATACTTCAAGACCAGGAGTTGTAATAGGTAAAAGTGGTAAAGAAATTACACAATTAGAACAAGAATTAAAAAGTATTACAGATAAAGATGTAAAAGTTCAAATTACTGAAATAAAAAGACCAGAATTAGATGCATTTTTAGTTGCTGAAAACTTAGCTCATCAACTATCAGGCAGAATGTCATTTAGAAGAGCTATGAAAATGGCTATTACATCAAGCATGAGAATGGGAGCTGAAGGTATTAGAATTATGTGTTCAGGAAGATTGGGCGGAGCTGAAATGGCAAGAACTGAACAATATAAAAAAGGAAGAATACCATTACATACAATTAGAGCCGATATTGACTTTGCTAATGGCAGAGCAGAAACTATTTATGGTTCTATTGGAATAAAAGTTTGGATATGCCGTGGTGAAATTTTGGATAAGAGAGTCACAGAATAATTACTTGGAGATATTAAAATTATGTTAATGCCAAAGAGAGTAAAATTTAGAAAATCACAAAGAGGCAGAATGGCAGGTAAAGCTGTTCGTGGTAGCTCTGTTTCCTTTGGAGATTTTGGACTAAAAGCTTTAGAACCTCAGTGGATTACTAGCAGACAAATTGAAGCTTGTCGTGTATCTCTCTCAAGAAAGATGAAAAGAGATGGTAAAGTTTGGATTAGGATATTCCCTGATAAACCTGTTTCTAAAAAACCATTAGAAACCAGAATGGGTAAAGGTAAAGGAGCTCCTGAATTTTGGGTTGCAGTAGTTAAACCTGGTAGAATACTATTTGAAATTGCTGGTGTAACTAAAGAAATTGCACAAGATGCATTAAAAAGCTGTGCTTATAAATTACCTATCAAGACCAAAATAGTTCAAAGACCCGATTACTAATTTAAGGATATAGAGATGAAAGCACACGAAATAAGAGAATTAAAAAAAGAAGAATTAGTTAAAAGAATTGCTGAAGAAGAAAAAAACATTATTGACTTAAGATTTGCTAACGAACTAAAACAGTTAACCAATACAGCAAAATTAAAGTCAGCTAAAACGGATATGGCTAGAATGAAAACAATATTAAAAGAATTAGAAGCTAAAGAAAATAAATCAGCTGGAACCAAAGAAGGAGTTACTGTTTAATTATGGAACAAAGGACTTTAAGAAAAACAAGAATAGGAACTGTTGTAAGTGATAAAATGAATAAAACTATTACAGTTTCAATAGAAAGAAAGGTTCCTCATCCAATTTATAAAAAATATTTTAGGAAGACTACAAAACTTATGGCCCACGATGAAAAGGATGAGTGTAGGATTGGAGATAAAGTAAAAATAATGGAAACACGCCCTTTAAGTTCTAAAAAAAGATGGCGTTTAGTCGAAATTGTTGAAAAAGCCAAGTAGGAATAAGGAGTAGTATAAAATGATTCAGGAAGAAACAAATTTAGTGGTTGCAGATAATTCCGGTGCAAAGAAGGTGCGCTGCATCCGTGTACTTGGCGGTAGCGACAGAAGATATGCTAGCATTGGTGATTTAATAGTTGTGTCTGTAAAGACAGCTATACCAAACGGTAATGTTAAAAAAGGTGAAGTATCAAGAGCAGTAATTGTAAGAACTAAAAAAGAGATTAAAAGGAAAGACGGTTCATATATTCGATTTGATGAAAATGCTGCGGTGCTTTTAAATGCACAAAACGAACCTAGAGGAACTCGTATTTTTGGACCTGTTGCAAGAGAATTAAGGGATAAACAATACATGAAAATAGTTTCTCTAGCACCAGAAGTTATATAAGGGATATAAATGAATATAAAAATACATAAAAATGATAATGTTATAGTAATTGCCGGAAACGATAAAGGTAAAACTGGTAAGATTTTAAAAGTTTTTCCTAAAGAATCCAGAGTAATTATTGAAGGTGTTAATATTAGAAAAAGACATTCTAAACCTACTCAAAATAACCCTCAAGGAGGAATTATGGAGAAGGAAGCACCAATTCATATTTCAAATGTAATGTTGTTGGATCCAAAATCTAATGAACCAACAAGAATTGGAGCAAAAATAATACTGGATGAAAAAACCGGTAAAAAGAAAAGAGCCCGCATAAGTAAAGTAAGCGGAGAAATGATTTAAATTCAAATAAGGTTTTTATCTTAAAATGGCTGAGAAAAAAGAACAAAAAAATAAAGAAGTAAAAGCACCTAAAGTAAAAACAGAAAAAACTAAGGTGAAAGAAAAAGTTGCAGAAATTAAAATTCCTGTAAGACTTGAAAATATTTATAAAAAAGAGATTGTACCTGCTCTTATGAAGAAATTCAATTATAAGAGTATTATGCAAGTGCCAAAACTTTCTAAAATAGTAATTAATATGGGAGTTGGTTCTGCTGCTTCAGATTCAAAAGTACTTGAAGAAGCTATAAAAAATCTTGAAACAATATCTGGCCAGAAATCAAGTGTGAGAATTGCAAAGAAAGCAATTTCAAACTTTAAATTACGCGAAGGAATGAAAATTGGTACAATGGTTACTTTAAGACGAGATAAAATGTTTGAATTTTTAGATAGGTTGATAAATGTTGCTTTACCACGAGTTAGAGATTTTAGAGGATTATCAGATAAATCTTTTGACGGAAGAGGAAACTATACTATCGGTATTAAAGAACAAATTATTTTTCCGGAAATTGATATAGATAAAGTAAATAAAGTATTGGGAATGGATATAACATTTGTAACAACTGCCAAAACAGATTCAGAATCATTTGAATTATTAATGGCCTTCGGTGTTCCTTTTGTTAAAAAAGAAGTTAAATCAGCTTAATTAGGAGAATAAATGGCTCGTAAATGTTTAATAGCAAGACAGGCAAAAAGAGTAAAACTAGTAGCTAAATATGCTAGCTTAAGAAAAGAGTTAAAAGAAAAAGGTGATTATGATGCTTTGCAAAAATTACCTAAAGATTCTTCACCTGTTAGACTTAAAAACAGATGTATGTTCACCGGAAGAGCAAGATCATAT
>PFVA01000072.1:0-3596 GCA_002790365.1 Ignavibacteriales bacterium CG_4_9_14_3_um_filter_30_11 | reverse complement strand
AATCAAGTTGGTAGAAGGAGAATAAAATGCCCGTAACAGATCCAATAGCGGATTTATTGACAAGAATTAGAAATGCAAGCTCTGCAAAAAAAAGAAGAGTAGAAATACCTTCTTCTAAAATGAAATTAAGCTTGGTTGAAATTTTGAAACAACAAAATTTTATTGAAGATTATGTTGTGATAGAAGACAATAAACAAAATAAGATTGAAGTTAAATTAAAATATATTGACGGTAAACCGGCTATAAGCGGATTGAAAAAAATTAGCAAACCCGGATTAAGGATTTATGAAGGTGCTAATAGTTTACCAAGAGTATTAAATGGTTTAGGTATAGCTGTTATTTCTACATCAAAAGGATTGATGACTGAAAAACAAGCACGCAAAGAAACAATTGGTGGCGAAATAATTTGCCATGTATGGTAATATTTTTATTATGGAGTTTAAAAAGTGTCTAGAATTGGTAAAAAACCTGTAGAAATTCCTGCGGGAGTATCAATAGTTAAAGAAGGAAATTCTTTAACTGTTAAAGGACCAAAAGGTGAATTAAAGAATAGTTTTAATTCTTCACTTTCTATAGAAGTAAAAAGTAATGAAGTTATAGTAACAAGACCTGATGATTCAAAAGAACACAGATCTTTGCACGGATTAACAAGAGCTTTAATACAGAATATGGTAACTGGAGTTAAATCATCTTATTCAAAAACTTTGGATATTGTTGGTGTTGGTTACAGAGCTGAATTGAAAGGCAAAAACTTATTATTGAATATTGGTTTTTCACATCCAATATATTTTATGCCTCCAGATGGTGTTACATTAGAAACACCTACACAAACACAAATTGTTATTTCAGGCATTGATAAACAATTAGTTGGACAGGTTGCAGCAAAATTAAGATCTATTAGAAAACCCGAACCATATAAAGGCAAGGGTATTAAATACTCTGATGAACAAATTCAAAGAAAAGCTGGTAAGACAGCTGGTGCTTAATATTTTGGAGATATTTTAAAAAATGTTTAAGAAAAATAATAATACAAGATTGCGTTCTAAAATTAAGATAAGAAAACATATCTCCGGTACTTCAAATGTGCCAAGATTAACTGTATATAGAAGTTTATCTAATATATATGCGCAATTAATTGATGACTCGGAAAGTAAAACTTTAGCAGCTGCTTCTTCACTTTCAAAAGAAATTACAGAAGAAATAAAAAATGCTAAAAGCAAAAAAGAAAAAAGTAAAATTGTCGGCAATTTAATAGCAAAAAAAGCTTTAGACAAAAACATATCCACAATAGTTTTTGATAGAAATGGATATAAATATCACGGCCGTGTGCAAGCATTAGCAGATGGCGCACGCGAAGGAGGACTAAAGTTTTAATGAGTAGCACTTCCATTTTTGCCGGGTCGTCTAATGGCAGGACTACGCCCTTTGGAGGCGTCTGTAGAGGTTCGAGTCCTCTCCCGGCAGCAAGACTTTATTAATTTATAATTGATTTAAAATAATATTTGAGAAAAAATTGAAACAAATTAAAGCAACAGAAATAGAGAATCTAAAAGAAAAAGTTGTTGAAATAAACAGAGTAGCTAAAGTTGTAAAAGGTGGTAGAAGATTTAGTTTTAACGCCATCGTTGTTGTGGGAAATGGACAAGGTGTTATAGGAATTGGACTAGGAAAAGCCAACGAAGTTACAGATGCAATTTCAAAAGGTATAGATGATGCTAAAAAAAGTTTAGTAAAAATATCTATACACAAAGGAACTATTCCTCATCAAATTATTGGTAAATATGGTGCTGGAAAAGTTTTATTAAAACCTGCTTCACCCGGTACGGGGCTTATTGCAGGTGGTGGAGTTAGAGCTGTATTAGAAGCAGCCGGCGTTCAAGATATTCTTACAAAATCTCTTGGTTCAAGTAACTCACATAACCAAGTAAAAGCAACTTTAAGTGGATTACTTAATTTAACTGATGCTAAAAAAATGGCAGCTAAAAGAGGAATGAATATAAGTGAATTATTCACTGCGTAATTGAGGATAATATGAGTAAAATTTTAGTTAAACAAATAAGAAGTGTAATTGATAGATCTAAAGATCAAAAACTTACAATTAAAGCATTAGGACTTGGAAGACCAAATTGGGCAAAAGTACACAATGACACTCCTCAGATTAGAGGGATGATAAATAAAGTTACACATTTGGTTACAGTAGAAGAAATTAAGAAAGGGCAGTAAAGGTAAATTATGGATATTTTAAGTAATCTAAAATACGCTAAGGGATCAAAAAGAAACAGAAAAAGAGTTGCTAGAGGACCTGGTTCAGGAAGAGGTAAAACTGCAACAAAAGGTAGTAATGGGCAATTATCAAGATCAGGCGCAAAACATAAATCTTGGTTTGAAGGTGGTCAAATGCCTTTACAAAGAAGAGTACCTAAATTTGGTTTTACAAATATTTTTAAAGTTTCCTATCAAGGTGTTAATCTTAGTTCTATTCAGAAGTCAGTAGAAGATAAAAAATTAAAAGAAGGTTTAGTTACTATAAAAACATTGCATAGTGTAGGTTTAGTTTCTAACAAAAAACAACCAGTTAAAATTTTAGGTAACGGAGAATTAAAAAGTAAACTTCAATTTGAAGTAAATGCTTTTAGTAAATCAGCAAAGGAAAAAGTTGAAGCCGTCGGCGGATCAATAAAAAAAGTATAATATGGTAGAATATGTCAAAATTTACTGATTCAATCAGAAATGTCTTTAAAATATACGAACTTCGCCAAAGGATTTTATACACTTTGGCTCTGCTGGTTATTGTTAGATTAGGCGCACATATTACTTTACCCGGCATTGATGCTTCTTTATTGGCTGAAAGTACAAGAAACCAAACATCAGATAATTTATTTGGGCTTTATGATCTGTTTGTTGGTGGAGCTTTTTCAAATGCAGCTATATTTGCCCTTGGTATTATGCCTTACATTTCAGCTTCAATTATTATTCAGTTAATGGGTGCTGTTGTTCCTTATTTTCAAAAGCTGCAACAGGAAGGTGAAAACGGAAGAAAAAAAATTACTCAGCTTACCCGTTACGGAACAGTTTTAATTTCTGCATTACAAGCTTGGGGTGTTACTATAAGGTTATTAAGTATAAATGTGCAAGGTGTACCAATTGTACCTGTTGGAGTTCAAGGTATGATGTGGACAGCAACCACAGTTTTAATTCTTACTGCCGGAACTGTTTTTATGATGTGGCTTGGTGAACAGATTACGGATAAAGGTATTGGTAACGGTATTTCACTTATAATTTTTATTGGTATAATAAATAGATTCCCCTTTGCAATGCTTGATGAATATAGGCTTATTGCTGCCGGATCGAGAAGCTTGGTTATTGAAATTGTGATATTGATATTTATGGTTTTTATTATTGCCGGAGTTGTTTTGGTAACTCAAGGGACGAGGAGAATTCCCGTTCAATATGCCAAGAGGGTTGTTGGAAGAAAAGTATATGGTGGTGTAACACAATACATTCCATTAAGAGTAAATACAGCAGGCGTTATGCCAATAATATTTGCACAGTCAATTATGTTTATACCAAATACTGTTTTATCCTTTTTCCCAAAT
>PFVA01000128.1 GCA_002790365.1 Ignavibacteriales bacterium CG_4_9_14_3_um_filter_30_11 | reverse complement strand
AGATGGACAAAAAAGAACGGAAAGAGTTATTACGGCTATAAAGATCATGTTAAAGCAGATGAGAAAAGTAAACTGATAGATTCCTACACGGTAACAGATGCCAGCGTCCATGATTCGCAAGAGACGGAAAATTTACTTGAAGAAGAGGACAAAGGACAAGGACTACATGCAGATAGCGCCTATAGTGGCAAACCAGTAAAAGAAGTTATTGAAAAATATGAGATGAAAAATCACATTCACAAAAAAGGATACAAAAACACTCCGCTAACCGATGAGCAAAAAGAAAGCAATCATCTCAAATCAAAAACAAGAGCGCGGGTGGAACATATTTTCGGATTCATAGAGAACAGTATGCATGGTTCGTTTATCCGAACCATCGGTATCAAACGAGCTACCGCTGTTGTGGGTTTGATGAACTTAACCTACAATATTTTTCGAGCCATTCAGCTCGGATATGTTGCTGCTTAAGATGAAGTGTGTGCTGTTGAACGAGAATCATTTAGATAATTTAATAAAAACAAAAATATAAGAGAACAAAAAAGTAAAAACAACAAATAACCTTATAGACTAACAAGCTTATGCTGATGTTAGCCCATAGAGTTACAAAATGCTGTTTTTAGAGATGCCCTTAAGTTAACCTGATATTCTACTGAATATGAAAAGAGCTGAAAGTAAATTTTAGAATATACCTGTAAATCTTGATAAGAACAAAAAGTAATGAATAATTATCTCTTAATTTTCTATTACTTCGTACATAGTATTGTGTTTTGTAGAATTGCCTGTTGTCATTTCGCTGATCTTGCTTATAAGAATATTAATTCTTTCATTTTCACTATCATCAGCGTCTTCATAAGCCTGGACAGAATTATAAATATAAATTTCTTCGAAGTGATTTGGTTTCCCTTTTATTTCATAAACAGAATAGCTCTCAAGCCCATCGCTTTTAAGAATATTTTTTAATTCTTTAATCACACTCAAATATTCGTCTCTTTTTGATGTTTCTATTTCGTATCTGATACTCAATAATACTTTTGACATTTATTCTCCGATTAGTTTTGTATGTTGTTAAATAAAATTTCACCGGTAAATACAATTTTCACCGGGCCTGTAAGTGTTATATTATTTATAATATCTCTATCATTGTTAAAGTCAACAATTAGTTCCTCTCCTCCCCTTGTCATTAAATTAATAGGTGGTATTTTTTTTTCTACTCTGTTAAGTATTATTGCCGTTGCAGCATTGCCAGTTCCGCAGACAAGTGTTTCATCCTCAACACCCCGTTCAAAAGTCCTGATAAATATTTTATCATCTTCCCTGCGGACAGTTCAATGCAAACTGTTTGTATTTTACCATAGGTGTTTTGGCTTATAATTTACTACAATTATTAAAGTTGATAGGCTTGTCGGAAGAATATCATACAAAGACAGTAAAGACACTGAGATATCAATTGATAAAATTAGCCGGCAAAGTTGTAACTCACGCAAGATATAGAATACTGCAGATAGCTGCCCCGCTAAAAAATATAGAATTATATAGCAAAGCTTATTACCGAATACGATACGGCCCCTTACCCATAAGTTACTAACTGAAGTTACCAGAAAAAAAAGGAAGAACTAAAACTTAAAGGCAATGGTATGTCTTGTTGCTTAATAAAAAATGCAAATCAAAATTTTTCATCAGTAAAAATGTTCTGAAGAAACTACAAAAACAGACAGCACTTAACACAGTCTGTCAAAAGAGAAATTTATCATCAAAATATCCATTATTGAGGCTCTATATCGGATTTGAGGTATAAGATATATAGATTGTTTTTTTCAATTATTTTAAGTAATTAGTACCATTCATAGTAATATTTTATAAAAATAGGGAAATTGATATGGAAAAACTAATTCTTAACCATAAAGAACTTTACCGCTTACCTTGGACTTTACCTGATAATGCAATCTCCTGGCTGGAACCCACTGCACAATGTAATTTATCATGTGATGGTTGTTACAGAGACAACACTAAAAATTCGCATAAAACTTTTGAAGAAGTAAAACACGAATTGGATGTATTTCAAAGATTAAGAAATACAGATTGTATTTCTATAGCGGGAGGTGATCCGCTATTATACCCCAACATTTTAGAATTAGTAAAAGAAATTAAATCAAGAGATATAAAACCTATAATTAACACAAATGGTTTGGCTTTAACAAAAGAATTTTTAATTGATCTTAAGAATGCAGGTGTTTTTGGTTTTACTTTTCATGTTGACAGCAAACAAGGAAGACCAGGTAAATGGAAAGGCAAAGATGAAATTGAATTAAATGAACTTCGTTATCATTATGCAAAAATGGTTGCCGATGTTGGTGGTATGAGCTGCTCTTTTAATTCAACTGTTTATGAAGATACACTAAAACATGTACCCGATTTAGTTGCCTGGGCAGAGAAACATATTGATATTGTTCATACAATGGTTTTTATAATGTTTCGTCATGTTGTTCCTCAAATGAAATTTGATTGGTTTGCAGGCGGACAAAAAGTTGACTGGCAAAATATTAAATATCATTCTGATGTTGAAAGAAAAGTAGATATTAATGCTCAAGCTGTTTTGGACGAAATAAGAAAAATATTTCCTGAGTTTACACCTGCTGCATATTTAAACGGTACGGATCAGCCTGATACTTTTAAATGGTTGTTGACAGAAAGAGTTGGAACCAAGAAAAAAATATTCGGTTATTTAGGGAAAAAATATATAGAATTTGTTATGTCAACCTTCCATTTTTTTAGCGGAAAATATCTTTCTTATGCTTCACCAAAATTAACAAAACAAGGTAAATCAATTTTACTTTTATGGGCTTTTGATAAAGGAAGTAGGAAAGCAGCAAAGAAATATTTATTAGCTTGTTTAAAAAATCCATTAAATATTTTTAGAAAACTTTATCTGCAGACAATTATGTTTATACAACCCGTTGATTTTGGAGTTGACGGTGAGCAAAATATGTGTGATGGATGTCCTGATGTAACAGTTTGGAATGATAAACTTGTTTGGTCCTGCAGATTGGAAGAGCAAAAGCAATTCGGTACATTTTTGAAAAGTGTTCCACAAAAATAATTTAGATCTTAAATAATTTAGATCTTTGAGTTGATTCAGATTCTTTATCCAAAGCAATGCCGGCTTTAATTTCAATACCTTTATAAGGACCCGGCACTTCTTTATTTTTTGCAAGTGCTTGTTCTATTTTCAATTTTTCTTTAATAGTTTGATATCTTTGAACCACATCTTGGTATTTTGAGATGTCTTCGTGAAGTTTTTTCTTGGTCTTAATTAATTTTGAAATACTTGCTCTTAATTCTTCGTGTTCCAATTTAAGTCCACTTACACTTGATTGTATCTCAAGCATTTCATTCATCGATTCGTTAATTCTCTCTTTAAAAGTATCAAGCTGTTCATCATAGAGTTTTACATCTTTTTCTATTTCTTTTTTTCTTTCTTCAGAGCGATTATAACTTGAGACCATAACATCTACTAAATTTTGCATATCTCTGTCAATATTGCCCTTATTATTTACAAGAAGTTGTATTTCACTTTTTAATATTTCTTTTTGCTTTATCTGTTTGTCATATTCTTTAGCATTTACATTAATTTCGTTTGAAAGATATTCTTTTTTATCCATTAAAGTTTTTATGAATTTTTCCAACGAATCAACTTCTACTTGTCTTAAATTTAAGATCCTTTCGCTTTCTTCTAAAGATGCAATTTTTTCAAATAACTCTTGATCTTTAGTTTCTATTTCTTTCTCTTTAGCAAGGACAATTTTTTCCAGAAGATTTCTTTTTTTATTTATCTTGTTTAATTCAGTGTTATATTTCTGAAACATATTAGCGAAACGATTTTCTAAAGCAAGGTTACCCTTTTCAATTTCCCCTCTTCTAGTTTCAAGCAGGGCACATAATTCTTTTAATTTCTCTATTTTTGTATCAAAACCCCTAATTGAGTTATTTTGTTGAATAATATCTGCTTCTAATTTTTCTTTTTCACTTTTTAAGCTGTCTAATTCAGATTTTATTTTTGTAAAATTTTGTTCGTGTAAAAGAATTTCTGTGTTTATCGAAGAAAGTTTTTTAGCTTTGATCTCTATCGATTGGTCTATTTCATATAATCTTTTTTCACTAAGATTAGTTTTTATATCTAATGTAGCATATTTTTCTTGTGCCTTATTTATTTTCTCGCTTTGCTCTTTAATCTGCTGTTCTAAATTTAAAGATTCAAACTCTAAAGAATCTTTTACTTCCCTTTTGTTTTTAACTTCAGCATCAATGTATTCTAGTAATACATTTAATTCATTTTTTTTAATCTCCAATTCATTTTGGGACTTTAATAAATCGCCTTCTTTAGTCTGGAGGTCTCCTAGCCTATTTTTTGTCTCAGATATTTCTTTTTCATAATTCTCTTGTTCTTCTTTTAACTGAGTTCTCTTTTCTTCTAATTCTTGTTCCAATTCATTTTGCTCTTTTACAAGCCTTTCATATTTATTTTCAATATCATTGATCTCTAAATTCTTAAGTTCAATTGTTTTATTTAATTTTACTTCATCTTCTTTGTAATTAACCAACCTGTTTTTCAGATTTGAAATAAATGATTCTATTTCATCAGTTGTTTTTGCATCTTTAATATTAGGGGAAACATTATTAAACTCTACATTACTTTTACCTAAAATGTCCGAAACATTTTTAAGATTATTATCATATGAACTTACAGTATCTTCTAACTCCAACTTTTTTTTGTCAAGTTCTAGAATTAATTTATTCATCTGATCTACATCATTTTCTTTTCTTTTATGCTTTACCTTTAATTCCCCCATACTATCCAATAATTGATTTTTGGAATTGTTGGTATCAGAGATCTCTTTTTTAAGATTTATTAAAGTTTTTTTAAGAAGTTCAGCTTGATTTTCTTTTTCATACATAAAATGAAATTTAGTCTTCAATTCCTGATTTTCAGTTCTTAATTTTTCTAGTTCTTTAGAGTTGAATAAGCCCATTTCTTTCTCCGATAGAAATTACTTTTAGCTAATTTATTATAATTCTTTTAATAAAATTTATTGAAATTACACATTACTAATAATATATTCAATTAGATTTTTTATGAACTAAAGATAAAAGTAAACATTATGAAAATTGCTATAGTTGGAGGTTCAGGTTTAATTGGAAAATTTTTAGCCGAAGAGCTAAAAAATAGAGGTGAATATTTGCTCTTAATTTCGCGAAATTCCGAAAATTCTAAAGCTAAAATTCCTATTTATGATGATTATTTTACTTGGGATTATAAAACTTCTGCATCATTAGAAAAGAAAATAAATTCTTTTGATGTTGTAATCAATTTAACCGGTGCTTCAATCGGCGGTAAAAGATGGATAAAAAGTTACTTAAAAGAAATAAGAAACAGCCGCGTTATTATAACAGAATTAATATCCAAAGCTATTTGTAATTGTAAAGAAAAACCTGATTTATTTATTTCTTCTTCTGCTATAGGTTTTTATGGAAATGTTAAAGATAATCTGTTGGATGAAAGTTCAAAACAAGGTGATGATTTTCTGGCAAAAATATGCGTAGAGTGGGAAGAAGAATCTAAAATTGTTGAAAAATGGAATGTACGTCTGGCAAATATCCGAACCGGTGTAGTTTTAGCAAATGAAGGTGGTGCATTAGATAAAATGCTTCTTCCTTTTAAACTTTTTGTTGGTGGTCCATTAGGCAGTGGTAAACAATGGTTCCCATGGATTCACATTAAAGATGAGATTAAATCAATACTTTTTATAATTGATAATAAAAAAATTAACGGACCTGTAAATCTTGTTGCTCCAAATCATATTACAATGAACCAATTTGCTAAAACATTGGGCAAAGTTTTAAATCGACCATCTTTTTTTAGAGTACCGAAATTTATATTAAGAATTGTAATTGGTAAAGCAACGGAAAATATATTGGCTAGCCAAAAAGCAGTTCCGGCCAAACTTTTAAATAATGGTTTTAAATTTAATTATATAAGTATTGAAGCAGCTTTAGAAGATCTTTTAAAATAAAAAAGGCTCATTAAAAATGAGCCTTAGCTTTATAATTAGGTTTTTTTTAATACCTGTAATAATCAGGTTTGAATGGTCCTCCAACCTCAACGCCAATATAATCAGCTTGATCTTTTGAAAGTACTTCTAATTCAACACCAATTTTTTCAAGATGAAGCATAGCAACTTTTTCATCCAGATGTTTTGGTAACATATAAACTTTGTTTTCATATTTATCAGAATTATTCCAAAGTTCTATCTGTGCTAAAGTCTGATTTGTAAATGAATTAGACATTACGAATGATGGGTGGCCTGTTGCACAACCAAGATTAACTAATCTTCCCTCTGCAAGAATTATTATTTCTTTGCCGTCAATATTATACATATCAACCTGAGGTTTAATTTGTACTTTTGTTTTTCCGTAGTTTTTATTTAACCAAGCCATATCAATTTCATTATCAAAATGACCAATGTTACAAACAACAGCTTTATCTTTCAAAAGTTTGAATGCTTTTTCAGTAATTATATCTTTATTTCCTGTACTGGTTACAACAATATTCGCACGATGAATACAATTCATTAATTTTTTAACTTCATATCCATCCATAGCAGCTTGCAAAGCACAGATAGGGTCAATTTCAGTAACTATAACTCTAACGCCTGCACTTCTTAATGATTGAGCTGAACCTTTTCCTACATCACCGTAGCCGCATATTATTGCCACTTTGCCGGCCATCATCAAATCAGTTGCTCTTCTAATTGCATCAACTAATGATTCCCTGCAACCGTATTTATTATCAAATTTTGATTTAGTTACTGAATCGTTTACATTAATTGCAGGCATTGGTAAAGTGCCTTTTGTCATTCTTTCATATAATCTATGCACACCTGTAGTTGTTTCTTCTGAAAGTCCTTTTATATCTTTTACTAATTCAGGATATTTATCCAAAACCATATTTGTAAGATCTCCACCATCATCAAGAATCATGTTTAATGGTTTTTTATCATCTCCAAAAAAGAGTGTTTGTTCAATACACCAATCAAACTCTTCGGCATTCATTCCCTTCCAAGCATAAACAGAAACACCTGCAGCAGCAATAGCAGCGGCGGCGTGATCTTGTGTAGAAAATATATTACATGATGACCAGGTAACTTCTGCACCTAATTCAATCAAAGTTTCAATTAA
>PFVA01000261.1:7646-10469 GCA_002790365.1 Ignavibacteriales bacterium CG_4_9_14_3_um_filter_30_11 | reverse complement strand
GTTATTCCGTATCTAAGGGTAGATTGCTTACGTGTTACTCACCCGTGCGCCACTTTAATCGAGATATAAATACCTCTTTCTCGTAGACTTGCATGTGTTAAGCACGCCGCCAGCGTTCGTCCTGAGCCAGGATCAAACTCTCCGTTGTAGAGTTTAATTTATTTTGTAATCTTGGCGTATAGACGCTTTATTATTGAAACCATTTAACTGACAGGTTAAATGCACTCACTCTTTCAAAGAACTAAAAATTTTATTTTTTATAAACCTTCAAAAAAGAAGGACAATTAATTTAACCCCTATGTTTTCTAATGTCAAGGGATTCAATCAGTAATTAAAAATTTTGTTTTTATCATTACCTTTTTCTGAGGAAAGCAAATCGAAAACAGACTTTCAAATATATATGATTTAATTTTAATGTCAAGTTTTTAAGCATTTTTTTTACTATAATTTTTCTAACTTTTTTCTTAAAAAGATTATTTTTTTTAATCTTGACTTTTTTGTACAGATTATATAATTTTTTATCACTATTTATAAATTTTTATCTATAAAAAAATGATTTTTAATAAGGTGATTTAATGTCTAAAACAGAACAAAAAACTATTGAAGAAATTGCTAATTCGGACTATAAATACGGGTTTGTTACTGATATTGATTCAATAACTCTACCTAAAGGTCTAAATGAAAATACTGTTGAACAAATTTCCAAAATAAAAGAAGAGCCTAATTTTTTATTAGAATGGAGATTAAAATCATTTAGACAGTGGCAAAAAATGAGTGAACCAACTTGGCAAAATGTTCATTACACAAAAATTAATTATCAGGATATTTCTTATTACTCAGCACCAAAGAAAAAACCAAAATTAAAAAGTTTGGATGAAGTTGATCCAACATTAAGAGAAACTTTTACTAAACTTGGGATTTCGCTCGAAGAACAAAAAAGATTAAGTAATGTTGCTGTTGACGCTGTGTTCGATAGCGTTTCTGTTGCAACTTCATTTAAAGAAACTTTATCTAAATTTGGAATTATTTTTTGTTCTTTTTCTGATGCAGTAAAAAATCATCCGGAGCTTGTAAAAAAATATTTGGGAACTGTTGTACCTTATACTGATAACTTTTTTGCCGCTTTAAATTCTGCAGTTTTTAGTGACGGCTCTTTTGTATATATACCAAAAGGTGTTCGCTGCCCAATGGAACTTTCAACTTACTTTAGAATAAATGCTGCCAATACAGGGCAGTTTGAAAGAACCCTTATTATTGCTGATGAAGGCGCATATGTAAGTTACTTAGAAGGCTGCACTGCCCCAATGCGAGATGAAAATCAACTACACGCTGCAGTAGTTGAATTAATTGCACTTGATAACGCAGAGATAAAATATTCAACAGTACAAAATTGGTACCCTGGTGATAAAAACGGGAAGGGCGGTATTTATAATTTTGTAACTAAAAGAGGTGCCGCAAGAGGAATCAATTCAAAAATTTCCTGGACACAAGTTGAAACCGGATCTGCTATAACTTGGAAATATCCAAGTTGTATTTTGCAAGGCAACCATTCCATAGGCGAATTTTATTCCGTTGCACTAACTAATAATTATCAACAGGCAGATACCGGAACTAAGATGATTCATCTCGGAAAAAATACTTCAAGCACAATAATATCAAAAGGAATATCTGCGGGTAAAAGCAATAACAGTTACAGAGGATTAGTAAAGGTTTCAAAGAATGCTGATAACGCCCGAAATTTTTCACAATGCGATTCTCTATTAATTGGTGATAAATGCGGTGCTCATACATTTCCATATATTGATATTAATAATTCCACAGCACAAGTTGAACACGAAGCAACTACATCTAAAATTGGTGAAGACCAGGTATTCTATCTTAATCAAAGAGGAATTTCAACTGAAGATGCTATCGGTTTAATTGTAAATGGTTATTGCAAAGAAGTATTTAAAGAACTGCCAATGGAATTTGCCGTTGAAGCTCAGAAATTATTGAGTATTAGTTTAGAAGGTAGTGTGGGATAATTATCAATTAAAATTTTTGAATTAAGAATTATTAAAGAAGGAATATAAATGTTATTAGAGATTAAAAATCTTCACGCAAAAGTTGAAGGAAAAGAAATTTTAAAAGGAATAAATTTAAGTGTGAATAAAGGTGAGGTACACGCAATTATGGGTCCAAATGGCTCAGGTAAAAGCACATTAGCACAAGTTCTTGCCGGAAGAGAAGAATACGAAATAACAAAAGGTGAAGTAATTTATAACGGAAAAAATCTTTTAGAACTTTCGCCTGAGGACAGAGCAAGAGAAGGAGTGTTTTTAGCTTTTCAATATCCTATTGAAATTCCCGGTGTAAGCAATACAAATCTTTTAAAGACTGCTATGAATGAAATTAGAAAGTATAGAGGGCTGGAAGAACTAGATGCTATGGAATTTTTAACAATATTAAAAGAAAAAATGAAAATTGTTGAGCTTGATCAGTCTCTTATTAGTCGTTCAGTTAACGAAGGATTCTCAGGCGGTGAAAAAAAGAAAAATGAAATTTTCCAGATGGCTGTTTTAGATCCAATGTTAAGCATACTTGATGAAACAGATTCCGGGTTAGATATTGATGCTTTAAGAATAGTTGCTAACGGAGTTAATAAATTGAAATCAAATAAAAATGCAACAATTGTTGTTACCCATTATCAAAGATTACTTAACTATATAGTACCGGACTTTGTTCATGTTTTGTACAATGGTAAAATTGTTAAATCTGGTAAAAAAGATCTGGCATTAAAATTAGAAGAAAAAGGTTATGATTGGTTAAAGGTTGACAAGTTGC
>PFVA01000261.1:7283-7631 GCA_002790365.1 Ignavibacteriales bacterium CG_4_9_14_3_um_filter_30_11 | reverse complement strand
CAGGTTAAAGGTTAACAAGTTACATGTTAAATAATATTTAAATTATTAAGGTTGTAAAAAAAATAATGGATAAGAATAAGGAAATAAAAGATTCATTTATTAAAAATTTTCAGATTTTTGAAAATCAATTAAACGGTGAAAGTAAAAGTGATTTTCATAAAACAAGAAATGATGCATTCAAGAATTTTATACTGTTAGATTTCCCCGACAATAAAAATGAAGAGTGGAAATACACAAATATTACTTCTCTTTTGAATCAAATTTATTCTTTTAACAAAATTGAATCAAAAGTAAGTAAAAAGGATATATCAAATTATTTTCTTAAAGATCTTGATGCCAATGTAATGG
>PFVA01000261.1:0-7252 GCA_002790365.1 Ignavibacteriales bacterium CG_4_9_14_3_um_filter_30_11 | reverse complement strand
GGAACTTTCTTTATTAAAAGATATTAATAAAGGAATTAGAATAGACAGCATAAAAGATAAATTAAAAAATAATGACAGCGAATTGCTAAATCACCTTGGTAAATACGCTGATTACAGAAAGGATATTTTTACATCTTTAAGTACTGCTTTTACTAATGATGGTGCTTTTATTAAAGTAGATGATAACATAATTTCAGAAAAACCTTTTTATATTTTATACTTAACTGATGCAAATAATAATTCAATCCAGACACAACCAAGAAATCTAATTTTAGCTGGAAAGAATTCACATTTTACAATTATTGAACATTTCGTCTCTACTGATGATTCAACTTATTTTACCAACACAATAACTGAAGTGTTGGCTGAGGAGAATTCTATAGTTGACCACATTAAAATTCAGGAAGAAAGTAAAAATGCTTTTCATATTGCAAGAATGGAAGTTGAACAGGAAAGAAACAGTAATTTTTCATCACACCTTATTTCATTTGGAAGTAAAATTGCTCGGAATGAAATAAACTCTAAATTTAATAATGAGGGCGGTGAATCGATGTTTAACGGTTTGTTCATTATTGAAGATGATCAGTTATTTGATGTTCATTCAAAAATTGATCACGCAAAACCTCATTGTAATAGTCACGAACATTATAAAGGTATTCTTGATGATGCTTCTCGTGGGGTATTCAACGGAAAAATAATGGTCAGAAAAAATGCTCAAAAAACAAATGCTTTTCAGGAAAACAACAATATTTTACTTTCAAAAGAAGCTTTAATAAATACAAAACCTCAATTAGAAATTTTTGCTGACGATGTTAAATGCTCACACGGAGCTACAATTGGTCAATTAGATAATGAAGCAAAATTTTATCTTAATTCGCGTGGAATAGGTGAAGAAGCTGCCAATATTATTTTATTACATGCATTTGCCAGTGATGTTGTTAACTTAATTAAAGTTGATGCTGTTAAGAATTATACAGAAGAAATTATTACTAAAAAAATTAACAATAGAATAAAAAAAAATTAGAAATTGGAAACTAGCATAAAATTAAATAATGAAGTTTTTGATATAGAAAAAATCAGAAGTGATTTTCCAATTCTTCATCAACTTGTTCATAAAAAACCATTGTGTTATTTAGACAATGCTGCTTCTACTCAAAAGCCTAAAGTTGTAATAGATTCAATTAGTGATTTTTATTCTACAACAAATTCTAATATTCACAGAGGCGTTCACTTTCTATCTGAAAAAGCTACACAAAATTATGAAAATACAAGAACCACTGTTAAAGATTTTTTAAACGCTAAAAGTGAGAAAGAAATAATATTTACAAGCGGAACAACTTCATCTATAAATTTAATTGCCAATACTTATGGAAGAAAAAATGTTAATAAAGGTGATGAAATAATTGTAACAAATATGGAACATCATAGTAATATTGTTCCATGGCAAATTTTATGTGAAGAGAAAAATGCAAATTTAAGAGTTCTGCCTATAAACAATAATGGTGAACTTATTTTAGAAAAATTTAACGAGTTAATTACCGAAAGAACTAAACTCATTTCCGTTGTTCATGTTTCAAATTCACTTGGGACAATAAATCCTATTAAAAAAATTATTGAAATTGCTCATAAAAATAATATCCCTGTTTTAGTTGATGCAGCACAGTCAATTCAGCATTTAGAAGTTGATGTACAAAAATTAGACTGCGATTTTCTTGCGTTTTCAGGACACAAAATTTATGGGCCTACAGGTGTTGGAGTTCTTTACGGCAAAGAAAATTTACTTGAAGAAATGCCTCCATTTATGGGCGGCGGAGATATGATATCAAAAGTAACTTTTGAAGAAACTACATTTAATGATTTGCCATTTAAGTTTGAAGCCGGAACCGGCAATATTGCTGGTGTTATAGGGCTAGCTGCAGCAATTGATTATGTTAAAAGTATTGGCTTAGAAAACATAAATAAACACGAAGCAAAATTATTAAATTCTGCAACTGAAAAACTTTCAGAGATTAAAGGATTAAAAATAATCGGAACAGCAAAAGAAAAAACAAGTGTACTTTCTTTTGTAGTTGGAAATATTCACCCGCACGATATTGGCACATTTTTAGATTTTGAAGGTATTGCAATTAGAACCGGACATCATTGCACACAACCAGTAATGGATTATTATAAAATACCGGCAACTAGCAGAGCTTCTTTTGCATTTTATAATACATTTGATGAAGTAGATCATTTAACTTCTGCTCTTAAAAAAACTATTGAGGTATTAAGTTAAATGGATTCGGAATTAAGAGAGCTTTACCAACAGGTAATTCTGGATCATAATAAAAGTCCCAGAAATTATAGAGTGATTGAACATCCAAGTCATTTTTGCGACGGACACAATCCATTATGCGGTGATACTATAAATATTTATTTGACTATTGCAGAAGGAATTGTAAAAGACATTTCGTTTCAAGGATCAGGCTGTGCAATTTCTAAAGCTTCTGCTTCACTTATGAGTTCAATAGTTAAAGGCAAAACAATTGAAGAAGTAAAATCTATTTTTGAAAAATTTAAAGATATGGTAACTGGAAAACTTGATGTTGATTTAGATTCAATGGGCAAACTAGCAGTGTTAGCAGGTGTTAAGGAATTTCCATCAAGAGTTAAATGTGCAAGTTTGGCTTGGCACACTTTAATTAATGCAATTGATAAAAAGCAAGAAGCAGTAACTACAGAATAATTAAGGAATGTAAGCGTGAATAAACAAGAATTAGAAGAACAAATAATTTCAAAATTACAAACAATTTATGACCCTGAAATTCCCGTAAATATTTTTGAATTGGGATTGATCTATGCTGTTAGAATAGATGACGAAATGAATGTAGAAGTGGATATGACACTTACTTCCCCTGCCTGTCCGGTTGCAGAATCACTTCCTCCTGAAGTTGAAATGAAGATTCGTTCAATTCCTGGAATTGCAGATCTTAAAGTGAATTTGATTTGGAATCCACAGTGGGATAAAGATATGATGTCAGAAGCTGCAAAATTACAATTAGGATTTTTATAATAAAAATTAATGGAGAAACAATATGTTTAACATAACATCAAGAGCACCAATGTATGATCAAAATGCAGTTCAACCTATGCGCGATGAACTTGTAGCTGTGGGTTTTGAAGAACTTCTAACTGCAGAACAAGTTGAAAAAGTTTTAAATGTAAATGATAATAAAGTAAAACTTGTTCTGCTAAATTCAGTTTGCGGATGTGCCGCTGGTAGTGCAAGACCAGGAGTATCACTTGCTTTGCAGAACAAAATAATTCCGGATAATCTTTACACAGCTTTTGCCGGACAGGAAAGAGAAGCAGTTGAAAAAGTGAGAAGTATGATAACTGAGTATGCGCCTTCATCACCAAGTGTTGCTTTATTTAAAAACGGAATTCTAATTTATTTTATGCAAAGATTGGATATTGAAGGACATTCACCTGAAGAAATTGCAAATGAATTAGTAAATAATTTTAATGAGTACTGCATAGCAAACGGTCCGTCAGTTAGTCCGGAACATTTTGAAAAAATTATGTTTGCAAAACAATGCGGTTCAAAAATTCCTTTATATAATGAATAAAATCATTCTGAGCTCCGATTTATCGGACGAAGAAATCTCTAACACAGATTGCCCGCCTTCCAGAGTACAATGTACGGCGGACAGGCTTCTTTGCCCTAATGGACGCCTCGCAATGACATTGAGAAAATTATGAAGTTTAGTTCACAAGAAGAATACGGGATTAGATGTTTAATTAGGATTGGTAAGTCCGGCTCACCAAATGGGCTTACCATACCCGAAATTAGTGAATTGGAGGGACTATCCCCTTCTAATGTTGCAAAAATTTTAAGAATTTTAAGACTGGGGAAATTTGTTGAAAGTGCAAGGGGACAAACAGGCGGATATAAACTTGCTCGTGAACCGAAAGATATAAAAATAAGTAATGTTATGAACGCACTTGGTGGAAAGTTATATGAAGAAAGTTTTTGTGACAGTCATTCCGGTGCTTTAAATATTTGCACCAACTCTGTTGATTGTTCTGTCCGCTCACTTTGGAGTACAATACAAAATATGCTTGATGGTGTCTTAAGTAAGGTAACATTAAAAGATCTCTTGGGGAAAGAAAAACAAGTAATTAATTTAGTAAGTAATTACTCAAATAAAGTCACCTCAAAACTTATAAAAAATTGATTAAAATTTATCATTGCGAATGAGTCAGTTAAAGACTGACGAGTGTGGCGATCTAATTTAACTCTAAAAGATTACTCAGATTGCTTTCCACCAAAGGCGGATAAACTGTCCTTTGTCCTCGCAAAGACTTTATATTATATACATTTTTTTGTATTTATATAAAGTTATTTTACTAAATATAATTTATAACATTTCAAAAATAATATGAATCTTCAATTAGAAAAATTAAAAAACTTTCATGGTAGAAAAGGACCGCTTTTATTTATTGTTATGGACGGTATCGGTATTGGAAAAGAATACGACGGCAACGCTGTATTTAAAGCAATTACTCCTACTTTTGATAAATTTTTCAAATCAAAACTTTACACCCAATTAAAAGCACACGGAACTGCAGTAGGCCTGCCATCTGATGAAGATATGGGAAACAGCGAAGTAGGACACAACGCTATTGGAGCAGGCAGAATTTTTGACCAGGGAGCTAAGCTTGTTAATAAAGCATTTGAAACAGGTGAAATATTTAGAACAAATATTTGGCATAATGTAATTGATAAAAGTAAATCCGGTGGAACTATTCATTTTATAGGCTTACTTTCTGACGGAAATGTACACTCGCACATAAAACATTTATTTGCATTACTTGAAAGATGTGAAACCGAAAAAGTTAAAAAAGTTAGCATACATATTTTACTTGACGGCAGAGATGTTGGCGGAAGAACAGCTTTAAATTATATAACTCCTTTAGAAGAAAAATTAAAATCAATAAACCTAAAAAATAATTTTGATTATAAAATTGCATCCGGTGGCGGACGAATGATTACTACAATGGACAGATACAATGCTGACTGGTCAATCGTTGAAAGAGGATGGAAAGCACATGTTAGAGGAATCGGCAGAAATTTCATTTCTGCAACAGAAGCAATAAATACTTTTTATAGAGAAGATGAAAATATTATTGACCAATATTTGGATTCATTTGTAATTGTTGATAATGAGAAGCAACCAATTGGGAAAATAAAAGACGGCGACAGTGTTGTGTTTTTTAATTTCCGCGGTGACAGAGCAATTGAGATTTCAAAAGCATTTGAAGACGAAAAGTTTGAATATTTTGAAAGAGTAGATAGACCTAAAGTTTACTACGCTGGTATGATGCAATACGACGGCGATACTTTAATTCCTAAAAACTTTCTTGTGCAACCCCCTGAAATTGACAAAACAATCAGCGCATATCTTTGTGCTGAAGGAGTAACATCATTTGCAATTTCAGAGACACAGAAGTACGGACATGTAACTTATTTTTGGAACGGTAATCGTTCAGGTTATATAAATGAAAATCTGGAAAAATATATTGAAATTAAATCTGACAAAATTGAATTTGATAAAGCACCAAAAATGAAAGCAGAAGAGATAACAGAAAAAACTATTGAATTACTTCGTTCGGGTAATTATAAATTCGGAAGATTAAATTTCCCTAACGGTGATATGGTTGGTCATACGGGTAATTTTGATGCAGCAGTAATTTCTGTAGAAGCAGTTGATAAATGTGTCTCTGAATTATTAGAAGTAGTAAAAGAATTAAATGGTATTGCAGTGGTAACTGCTGACCATGGAAATTCTGATGAAATGTATAAAATAAAAAACGGTGAAAAAATTATTATAACTTCTCATTCACTTAATCCAGTTCCTTTTGTTATCTATGATCCTAATTATAAAAGTGAATATAATATTAAAGACTTACCTGATTCAGGTCTTACAAATATTACAGGTACACTTTTAAATTTACTTGGATTTAAGAATGTTGAAAATTATGATGATTCCTTAATTAAATTTGGTTAAGACTACTTCGTCCATTAGGATGGGAGTAAGAAATTAATATAAAATCGACTTTAGCCGCATCAGATTAACTATGGGGTTAAAGCCCTATAAATGTATTCTTCGTTTAATCTCCGTACTAAAGTACGAAGTTAAAATATTAGAATGTGTGACTTAAACAGATGATTAAATTTCCAAAATAATTGCTATTTGAAAGAAATTCTTTTTTGTGGTTGGCACGAACCATTCCGTAACAATGATATATTGACTTATGCAGTTACGGTGGGACCATGACTGCCTAATAAAATATCTCTATCATTTATCACCTTGACATTCTTAAACTATTTATCAATCTTTTCTTATTGGTTTTGATTAAATTAGCTTTATTCTTTTAGGATGTTTATTAATGCTTAAAAAATATTTTCTAATACTAACTTTTACTTTTATCCCATTAGTTTCATCTTTTACACAAACAACAGTCAGCAAATTTGCCGGTGAATTTCTTTCAATTGGGGTTGGCGGAAGAGCTTTGGGAATGGGCGGGGCATATACTGCTCTTGCAAATGATGTTACTGCCGGATATTACAATCCTGCCGGTTTAATTCACCTTAACTATCCTCAAATTTCAATTATGCACGATGAAAGATTCGGCAATCTTGTTAATTATGACTACGCTGCAGTTGCAATTCCTTACGGAACAGATATGAGTTTTGGGTTAAGTGTTATGAGATTGGCTGTGGATGGAATTCCGGACACAAGAAATGCATTAATTGATGCCAATGGTGATGGTATTTTAGACATCACACAAGACAGACTTGATTACAACAGAATATCTGAATTCAGCGACCAGGATTGGGCATTTTATTTATCTTTTGCTAAAAGACATTCGGATAATTTTTCTTACGGAGCAAGTGTAAAAATAATAAGAAGATCTATTGCAGAGTTCAGTGCAACAGGAATTGGTTTTGATATTGGCGTTCAATATACACCTTTAGAAAATATATTTTTAGGCGCAACATTACAGGATGTTACCACAACTTTAGTTGCTTGGAGTACAGGAAGAAATGAATTAATTTCACCTACATTAAAAGTTGGCGGCGGATATAAATTTGAATTATTTGGCGGAATAATTACACCAGTTCTTGACTTAGATATAAGATTTGAAGGAAGAAATTTTGCATCCAATATTAATATTGGACCAATCAGCGTAGACCTTCATGAAGGTT
>PFVA01000099.1 GCA_002790365.1 Ignavibacteriales bacterium CG_4_9_14_3_um_filter_30_11 | reverse complement strand
CCTTAATATCTTTGATAATAAAATCAGCATTTGAAGTATCGTCGGGTTGAGTCCAGCTTTGTACATTTAACCAAGTGGTTTTACAGCCCAATAATTTAGAAGGGACAATATCCCGTTCGTACGAGTCACCGACAGCCAAGGTGTTCTCGGCATTTACATTTAACTCATTCAACGCCAATTCAAAAATCTTTTTATCAGGTTTTCTTATGTTAACTTTTGTTGAATCTATAATTGAATCAAAATATTTATCTATATTCAAGCTTTTTAATACGCTTTTTATATTACCATAAAAATTAGATACTAAAGAATATTTTAAATCATTTTTAAATTCATTTAAAACTGTTTTTGTTTGATCTACACATACTACAACATCTTTGCAGCAAGACTCAGCAATATCTGATGCGACAACTCCGGGGGAGTTATAAAATTTATAGTTTTTATTATTTACAAGATATTCTAATTGAAGATAAGATTGTTTTTGAAGAGTAATGTAAAGGTCATCATCTTCTAAAACTGTTTCATACATTTTAGGTTCTGTTTTTACATAGGCTTCATTAAAATCATCAGTTTTAATATTAAGTTTTGCTTTATCATAAGTTAAGCGGAATTTTTCACTCCAATGAATTCCGTTTGTGTCAATCGTTCCACCAAAATCAAAAATAACTGCTTTAATCACTTAGCATTTTCCTCAATAAATTTTAATATATCTTTTTTACTATCATCCTTTTTGATTTTATGTTTGCCATCAAATTGTGTAAGAATTAATCCTACTAAAATCCAAAAGAACTCCCTTGCTCTATTTATAATTCCAATATAAATACCAATAACAGAAGTAAGATGAATGCTGCCTAAAACCAAATACAAACCTCCTTCACGGGCGCCAAGTTCAAATGGTATAAAGAAGAAAAGGTTGGTAATCAATGAAGAACCTGCGCTTATATAAAATGCTTCCATATAAGTTATGTGTATTCCAATAGCCTTTAGGATGAATAAAAATTCCAATGCTGTGACAATTCTAGATAAATAATCTAAAAAAAGTGCCCAGAAAAAATCTTTTGGTCTTTCATTATAAAGATGTTTTATTTCATCATCTATCTTTAATAGAGATTCTTCTTTTGAATTTAATTTAAGTTTAATTTTTTTCAGGAAAGGAATTTTAGAAATAAATTTTAGTAGTGATTCAAAAATACCTCGTTTGTGTCTTCTGAATGCAAACCAAATAAATCCGGAAAGAATTATTAATGCAGCAATAAGAGTTATTTTAAATTCTAATGAAAGAGGCAGTAATATTAATCCGCACAAAATTGCAGTAACCCAAAAGAAAAAGTGGGAGAGAAAATGCATCATAGTAAAAAGGATTACAGAAGAAACAGCAGTGTGATACCCTATTCTATCTTTTAAAACTAATATTTTATAAGGTTCCCCACCAAGATTTACAAATGGAGTAATATAATTTATTGCAAATCCGCTGACAGTTATTTTATATAAATTGATAAAAGTAATTTTATTTTTTGTAGGGTCAAGTATGTAACGCCATGACCAAGCATTTAATAAATAGACAAAACCCCAGACACCAACAACGGGAACAAACCACCAGCCGGTTTTCTTAACATTAATAATAATATTATCCAAGCCAAAATTGTTTATAAGGTAAGCAAATACAGAAAGGCCAACGATAAAAAATATAAATTTTATATACTTATTCATTACTAAGGTAAATTGTTTTTCCTGTTTCTGCTGATAAATAACATTTGTTCAATAAATTAATTGAATCGAACGCTTCTTCAACTAAATTTAATGCTCTTTCCTTTTTTTTAATTTTGGAAATAAATTCTTTTATAAGCGAAATGTACAAAGAAAAATAATGTGCTTTATCTGATGCATCCGGTACCAAAATATTTTCTTCATTATCATTTATATTTTTAACCAGATGAGTTTTACCTTCGTAATTTAAACTACCTGTACTAGAAATAAGCCTTGCGTTGTTAACTCTTTTATCGGCTCCCCAGGTTAAAGTTATTTGTGCAACCGCTTTTTCAAATTCAAGCATAATAATTGCAGTATCTTCAACTTGATAATCACTGTGATTTAAATTGTAAACTTTAGCTGTAACACTTTTAGCTTTTCCAAGCAGCCATTGTGCAAGATATAAATAATGAATGCCTGAGTCGGCAAGTATTCCACCTCCGCTTATATTTTTATCAGTTCTCCAGGCCGGATTAAAATTTGTACCGCCCGGATCAGCATGCATTCTAAAAATATTAAATTGAAGTAATGATTGAGCATTACCATTTTCGTTCAATAAAAAATTTTTAAAATTCTGCCAAATTGGCGAATACTTATATTGATGGCATGGTATAAAAACTTTAGTATAATTTTTTAATTGGGCATAAGTTTCTTTTGCTTCATCTAAATTTAGTGTGAAGGGTTTTTCACACAAAATGTTAACATTATTCTCAATACTTTCTTTTATTAATTGTGAATGAAATTTTGGAGGAGCTGTTATATCAACAAAATCAATTTTTTCTTTAGAAAAAAGTTCTTCAGTAGTAGAATAAAAGTTTAATTCAGGATTACTTTTTTCACCTTCAATTCTGTTTGATTCAAATGGTTCTACAACAGAAGTTATATTAACATCATTTTTTAATTCATCTTGTTGGTAGGCTTTTAAATGACTTTGCTGTGCTATCTTGCCAAACCCAATGATTGCACCTTTAAGCATTTAAGCTGCCTCCGTATGAGTCTTAGTAAATTCAAGTAATTGTTTGCTGGTATGTTCGTGTCTTAATACATAATAAATCAATAGAAGATTTAATACTATTAATTCAAACAAAAAATAATAAAGTACATCGGCATAAAAAATTGTAAAAAATAGAATAAAAATTCTTGTATTGGTAGTAAGTATATTGCCGTATTTTAGAAGAGGGTTGTTAATTTTTCTATATTCTTGCTTAAACCAATCTGGCACAGTTCCATTAAAATTTGATTGAAAATTTTTATAAAGGATTCTAATGGATTTAGAAAGTGATTCTTGTTGACGAGTGTAATTGATATAAGTTCTTAGTAAAAATTTCTTTCCAAAGTTTTTTACCCATGTGAGATTTTTGTTCTTTTCTATTAAATCTTTTACTTCGTCAATGATAACATTGCTTTCATAAACAAAGTATAGATAAAAATTTCTGTAATATTCAGACATAGCACTTTGATAGGAATGGCTTAAACCTGAAACTAATGCAATAAGAAAAACCCAAGGTGTTCCGCCATTTAATACAAATCTTGCACATAGATGAAGATAAATACTAATGAACATAAAATTACCGGCAACACCATCAAGTATTTTGCCGTAACGAGAATGAATACTTGTCATCCTGGCTAATTGTCCATCAGCACTATCCATTGCTTCTGCAATAATAAAGAAAATTACCCCAAGAATATTTAGAAATATATCGTTATAATAAAATAAATGGCCAGCTGAAACACCAAATATAATACTAGTTATAGTTATTACATTAGGTGTAAGTCCAAGTTTTTGAGATACCACCGCCATTATGTAACCAAAAGGACGGTAGAATAATCTATCTAGAATTTCTTCCGTATCTTTTGACTTATATGTTAAAGCAATTTTAGAGCTGATCTGAGACATAGCTTAATGCATCCTCCATAATAGCAATACCTTCTTCAGCAATTTCTTCACTAACAATTAATGGAGGATAAACTCTGATATCAGGATTATAACCCATGATTATCAAACCTCTTTTTAAACATTCGTGAAAAAACATCTCAGTATATTTTTTGTCGAGTTTTTCTTTTGAATTTATTCCTTTAACAAGTTCGACACCTATCATTAATCCTTTTCCTCTTACATCACCAATAATAGGGTATTTATCTTTTAATTGATTTAACTTCATTATCATAAACTCACCAACATTACGAGAGTTTTCTACCAATCCATCATCAATAATAGTTTTTAATGTAATATATGCTGCTGTAGATGCTAGTGGATTTCCGCCGTAACTTGATGAACTACCACTTGGGTTTCCAAAAGGTTTAGCATTTATAATTTCTTCTCTTGACATAATACCTGTCATTGGGAAACCGCCGCCAAATCCTTTTCCAATAGTAATAATATCTGGAACAATTTCTTCATGTTGTGTACCAAACATTTTTCCTGTTCTGCCAAACCCAGTTATCATTTCATCGCAAATTAATAATGCACCAATTTCGTGGGCCAATTTTTTTAATTCTTTTAAAAATCCCGGTGCCGGAACAACATTACCTGCTGTTCCTTGAATAGGCTCTACAATTATTGCAGCAATATTATTAGTTGTTTCATATTTTATTTTCTTTTTAATAAAGCTTACACAATCAAAATTGCATTCAGGAAATGTTGTGTTCAATGGGCAGTTTTTACAATCTGCATAAGGAGTATTATAAACACCTGCTGGTAACGGACCTAATCCAACTTTAAAATCATCGCCCAACAAACCAAGAACACCCATAGTCTTGCCATGAAACCCGTTCCAAAAACCTATAAACTCAGTTTTTTTGGTAAAAGATTTTGCCATTCTTAATGCTGCTTCAACTGCTTCAGCTCCACCGCTGTAGAACTGACTTCTTGTTAAATCACCAATAGCATTTTCAGCTAATAGTTTTGTAAGCGCTACTCTATTTTTAGATGTAAAGCTTCCTACATGAATATTTTTAACTTGTTCTTGCAAGTGTTTTGTGTAAGAAGGATGGTTGTAACCTAAACTTGCTACACCTACACCGGCAAAAAAATCAATATATCTGTTTCCATCTACATCTTGAACAATACATCCATCACCTTTTTCAATTGTTATTTTTGAACGCGTTGCAATTGTTTGTATTCCAGGGGCTATATAATTTTTTTCTTCGTTAAAATATTTTAATGATTTGGGCCCCGGTATTTCAGTTACAACAGAGGCAAATTTATTAGTAGTAACATTATTTGTTGACATATTTTTCCGCCATATTATAGATTAATTTTGCAATATGCTTGCTGGCTTCGTTTCTAACAGGTGCAAAGCTCGGCCAGTCATTCATATCTATAATAGAGATGTCTCCCTCTTGAGATATAATTGCATCCCCACCATAAATAGAAAGTCCGAGAACTTCTGCTGATTTTGAAGCTAGTTTTTGTAAATTATTATTGTTAAACTCTGTGTGGTATCTTCCATTTAAATAATACCAATTGAAAAAACCGCTGTCTTTTACAGCATAAAATTTTATTACATCTCCCTCAAGATGCTCCTGGAGTACAGCAGTTTTTATTTCTCTTCTATAAAATTCTTTTAAAACATTGTTTCTTTCACCTTCGCTATAAACCAATGTTACATCTTCTCTGTGCACTGCGTGAACCCCGCCTCTTTTTACCCAATATTTGCTTGATTCGAATGAAGGTAGTTTTGATTCATCTTCGCATGGTATTTTTATTATTATACTTTTCGGAAAAGGAATTCCGTTTTCAGGTAAGAGTTTTACCATGTTTGTTCTGTAACAGTTCATAACTGATTTAGGTGAGTTAATAACAAAGGCACCATTGTTTTCAATTTCTAAAAGCTTTTCGATTGCTTCTGGTCCCTGAACCATGGAAAATATTAATTGTTCTTTAAATGAACTATTTAAAACTTCTCGTTCACCATAAACACTTACTTCAATACCTAATTTTTTTAATTCATCAGCAGTCGCACGAATTATAAGCGAATCATTTTCAACATGGTTAGGTGAGTAATCTGCTTGTCTGGAAATACCGGCTAATTTAAGATTCATTATTTAAACTCCTCACGATAAAATTAAAATACAGAAAACTGTATATAATTTTCTGGATGCTCATTAAGATCCTTTATCAAAGCATTCAAATCAATAATTAGTGAATTAAATTGTTTGTACATTTTTGAATCGTTAAATAATCCCCCAATCATTGTACTGTCACTGTTTTCAGTTTTAAAAAGAAGATTATCTAATCGTTCAGATATCGAGCTTATTTTATTGTAAAGTTTGTCACTAGATAAAAGCTTACCCAAAGATCCACTTCCATTTTTCAATGAGTCAGAAATCTCTCCGAGATTTTTTGATAGTGTTGCAATATTATTATAGAGAGTTGGATCATAAGCTAATTTACCAATTACACCTTTTTTATTTACAATAGCATCTGTAATGGAATTTAAATTACTTAAAACTTTTTCTAAATTATTGATAGCTGTTGTGTTGTTAAGAAACTTTCCTAAACTACCGTCACCACTTGCAATTTTACTGGTGATAGTTTTAATGTTTTGCATTGTTATTTCAACATCATCCAATAAAGGATTCATTTTATCTGCAAAAGTTTCAAAGCTAAGGGTTGGTTTTACTATTAGAAAGTCATTATCATCAAGTTGTTTTTCACCAATCTGTCCCATAGATATATCAACAGTCATATCACCCAAAAGTCCAATTGTTTTCATCATTGCGTAAGAATTAATTGTAATCATAGACTTATATTTTTCAGGAATATTTAACCCTACAGTTACCCCATTAACACTGTCTCTTCTTGAAAATTCAAGAGATTCTACACTTCCGACCTTCATTCCACCTAGAGAGACTAATGAGCCTTTGTTCAGTCCCTGCAAATTAGGAAGAAAGATGTTTAATCTGTATGTAGATGTAAAAGCGTTGTTTTCTGATCCAACCATAAATAGAAACATAAAGATGATAATCAGACCCAAGAAAACGGTTATTCCCACTTTTAGATTTCTCATTGTCAATTTTTTATTATTCATTTACTTGTTATTTATTGTTTATAAAATTTTATTTTTTAATAAAGCCGCATCTTGATATACTTCATAGAAAAAGTCTTTAACAAATTTATTTTCAGAACGCAGCATATGGTGAACAGTTCCTGTTTCAACTAAATGACCTTCATTAATTACCGATAGAGTGTCGCCAATAGATATGGCATCATTTAAAATATGAGTGACAACTATAGAGGTTGCACCTTGTTCACTTACTCTTTTAATTAAATCTAATATTGATTTTGAATTGATAGGGTCTAATCCTGTTGTTGGTTCATCATAAAATATTATATCAGGATCAAAAGATAAAGCCCTTGCAATAGCAACTCTTTTTTTCATCCCGCCGCTAAGCTGGTCAACACATATTTTTTCTGTTCCATCAAGGTTTATAAAAGATAAAATCTCAGAGACTTT
>PFVA01000200.1:26573-26826 GCA_002790365.1 Ignavibacteriales bacterium CG_4_9_14_3_um_filter_30_11 | reverse complement strand
ATTCTAAAGAATTAAGTTTAGAAACAATTGAAGGGTCTAAATAAGTTTTGTAATCACTTACAGTTTTCTGCATTATATTTTTTTAGCAATTTTCTTTTCAATAATTTTTTCTGCTGGTATTCCTAAATTGTTTATTTCTTCTTTTGCTGATGAAACTAATTCATCATTGGGATAAGATTCAATAAACTTTTCATATATTTTTTTTGCTTCAGTAAAATTATGCAGCTCATTTGCATATATAAAACCAGACATA
>PFVA01000200.1:0-26551 GCA_002790365.1 Ignavibacteriales bacterium CG_4_9_14_3_um_filter_30_11 | reverse complement strand
TACTATTTGAGTATTTTTTAAATACTTCCCCATAGTAAAAAGCACTTTTCATAAAAGATGAATCAACTCTTATGTTTTCAATACTCCTACCTTGATAAATTAATGCTAACTTCATCAGAGATTGGGGAGCTTCACTGCTCTCAGGGAATTCTTTTATAATATATTCAAATTTATCAACGGCTTCTTTAATTTCTTTGTTTTCAATATTAATATTTGCTTCACTAAAATATTCTTGAGAAGATTTCTTACTGCATCCAAAGAATATTAAAGCTAGCATGAAGATTGAAATAATAGATTTCATATTACCCTTTAAATATTTTTTACATAGTTAAAATTATAGTTTTGTTTTCCCACATTCAAACCTATTTTTTGTATTAATTAACAATAATAATAATTATATAATCAAATATTTTATAAATTATAAATATGGGAAATAATTCTTTTACAAAATTAAGAAGGAAAGCAATTCTAATATCTTTGGTTTTTGCTTTTTTTATGTTAGCAGCTAAATTGGGGGCATATTTTTTAACTAATTCTGCAGCAATATTTTCTGATGCAGCTGAGTCTGTAGTTCACATTTTAGCTACATCAATGGCTTTTTTCAGTATCATTTTAAGTTCTAAGCCAGCAGATGAATCACACCTATACGGACATGGCAATATAGAATATTTTTCAGCAGGAGTTGAGGGACTTTTTATAATTATTGCTTCTATATACATTATTTATAGTGCCATAAATGATCTTATAGTTGGGACAGTATTGAAACAATTAGATATAGGTATTTATATAATCACAATAGCAGGTTTACTTAATTTAGGGCTAGGTTATTATTTAATAAAAATTGGAAAAAAGACTAATTCTTTAACACTCGTAGCTGATGGTAAACATGTTTTAACAGATTCATTTACAAGCATTGGTGTTATTATAGGAATAATTTTAGTTTTAATAACTAAACTGGAAATTATTGATCCAATTGTAGCAATTTTAGTTGCTATCAATATTATTTACACAGGATACAACCTTATCAGAGAATCAATTGGTGGTTTAATGAATGAAACAGATAAAGATTTATTAAATCGAATTGTTTTCAAACTAAAAAGTATTAGAAAAGAATACTGGATTGATATACATCATTTACGCTTTTGGAAATCTGGCGAAAATATTTTTATTGATTTTCATCTTTCTCTTCCTTACTACTTCAATATTAAAGAGTCACATTTGGAAGAAGAATATATTGAAAATTGTATACAATCAGATATCCCTAGTTCTCAAGTAAGAATTCACTTAGATTATTGCGCTAATAATCTGTGTAAATATTGTTGGTATGAAGGTTGTAAAGTTAGGACTGAAAATTTCAATATTAAAATAGATTGGGATGAAAAAAAAATATTGGGTGATCCTTTAGAAACAGAAGGACATATTAGTTAGTTTTAATCTTATTATTTTTCTTCATTGAATCCTTAGCCATTTTAATTCTATACTCTTTTAATCTGCTTCTAATGTTTTCATCAGAAATACCTAAAATTTCAATTGCTAGTAATGCGGCATTTTTAGCTCCATTAACAGCAACAGTTGCCACAGGAATTCCACTTGGCATTTGAACAATAGAAAGTAAAGAATCCATTCCTTCAAATGATTTACCTTTTATTGGAACACCTATTACAGGTAATATTGTATTAGCGGCAGTAACACCTGGTAAATGCGCTGCTCCACCTGCGGCTGCTATAATTAACTTTAGACCTCTTGTTTCAGCAGTTTTAGAATAACTTGTATGTTCTTCCGGAGTTCTGTGAGCTGATAAAATTTTAACTTCATAAGGAATATTAAATTCTTTACATACATCAAATGCTTTTTCCATAATAGAAAGATCTGAATCACTTCCCATTATAATTCCAATAATTGGTTTATCGTTCATAATATCTTCAGTATTTCTTTTTGAAATTGATATTTAAAGATAATAATAATTTTAATCTTTCCAATTTACACTTTTTATAACATTCCCATCTGATTGAAGCAGTAATGCTCCCTGAATATCTGTGCGGTATAATTTTATATTTAAATTATTAAATCTATCAATTATACTAGCAGAAGGATGGTTATAAATATTATAACTACCTACACTAACTAAACCAATTTTGGGTTGTTGGTAATTAAGGATTTCTTCAGAAGAACTTGTCTTGCTACCATGATGTGCAATTTTGAGTATATCAGACTTTAAAAATTCTTTATAATACTCGGAATAATATATTTCACCTTTTCGTTCAATATCACCTGTAAATAGTATGCTGTTTTCCCCATAAACAATTTTGACCATTCCACTTTTATTATTGGTTGATAATTGATTATAATTTTTATCACTTATACTATTCAAAATATATATACGAGCATTACCCTCTTTTATAATTTGTTGTTTGTAGTATTTTTTTACAATATTATTTCTATTTAACAAAGCTTCAAATCTTAAATCTTTTTCTAAACTTGAATCGATAGTTGGTTTATAAATTTCTCTAATAAAACCATTACTACTCAAATAATAAAACCCGCCGTAATGATCAATATCCATATGTGATAAATAAGCTACATCTATTTTATCTATATTTAGATAATTCAATAATGGCTCAATAATAAATTTCCCTGTATCAAAACTATTAGATCTAATTCCTGCATCAATCATTGATATTTTTCCATTTGGATATTTAACAAGAATTGCGTCTCCCTGCCCCACATCTATCATTAAAATTGATAATTTATTTTCTGGTAATAATTCGTTGCTTGTAATTGAAGTAAATATAAAAATATTAGAAATTAAAAGACAAAGAACTATAATTTTAACAAATGGTCTTAATAATTTTTTACTTATGTATAAGAAAAAGAAAATTGAAATAAAAATAATCGCAGCATCATAATAATTGAAATTGGATATCTTGATAAAAGAAAAGTCTAAATTCCCTGTCTTTGATATTAACCAAAATAATATGTTTGAAAATAATTCATTGGCAGATGCATAATAAATAGCGACAAATGAAATGAGGGTATTAATGATCAGAGAGATAATACCTGTTGCTATTATTATTCCAATTAGTGGTATTACAATAAGATTTACAGCTAAAGCAATTATTGATAATTTACCAAAATAAATTAATGTAAAGGGTAATGTCCCAATTTGAGCTCCTAACGATACGCTTATAAAAAGTAAAATATATTTAATGGATTTATTTTCAATATTCAATTTTGTTAAATATTCCTTACACATTGGAAAGAATACAGCTATTCCCCAAACAGCTGAAAATGATAATTGAAATCCCGGAGAAAATAATTGTTGGGGGTCTATCAATAATATAATAAACCCTGCAATCGATAATGAGTTAAATATATTTGTAGATCTGCCAAGTATAAATGATAAAACAATTACACTTCCCATTATTACAGCACGAAATACGGAAGGGGGTGAACCTGTGATCAATAAAAATAGGATTAAAGTAATGATGGTTATAATCGAACGAGCAAATAAGTTTATTCTTCCTATTAATATAATTATAAATAAAGAAATAAAGCCAACATGTAATCCGGATACAGCTAGAACATGAATAACACCTGCATTAATGAATTCTTCTTTTGTACTATATGATATATTACTTCTATCAGCTAATAACAGACCCTTTAGTAAAGAAGAAGCTTGAGTGGAATAAATCTCATCAATTTTAGATGCAATGTTTTTCCTAATACTAAATATAACACTGGAAAAATATTCTATATCTCTATCTATTATTTCAATTTGATTTGTTCTACTTAAATTTATATTCCCTGATATACCATTAGCTAATAAATATTCCCTGTAATCAAATTCACCTGGATTTCTTTTGTCTCTTGTTTCAAAAATAGTACTTGTTATTTTCAATTTATAACCAGGGTAAATTGATTTGTAAAATTTATTTAAACTATTTTTTTGTTCTTTTAATCTACACTGCAAAACATAAAGAGAAGTCAATGTTATATTATCCCCAACAATTGAATCTGTAATTATTTCAAACTTTAACTGATCACTTTGAATTAGGTTTATTTCTTTTATAGTGCCATATATTTCAGTTTTATTATTATTAATTATTTCCTGAGGCAACAGATTTGTTTTATTTCCGTTAAAGATTGATACATTTATTCCAAATGATATGGTTACTAACACAATTAGCGATTGTTTTAAAATGCTTAAATAGTTACTGGAATTTTTTGATAGGATTAATATTACATATAGAACTACGCTAAAAATAGAAAAGTAAAGAATTGTAAAGTCTAGTTTGAAAAGATGTTGTAAAGTTATTCCAAGAGCAAATAGAACGGTAAATTTTATTACAGGATAATCTTTCATTTACAAAATTTTGTAATTGTTCCTTTAATGTCATAAAGATGTTTAATATTATCTGCAATTGCAAACGCATTTTTCCCTCCAGCAATAGTAATTGCTGGATTCAATGTATGCGTTTTGATAGATGTGTCTTCCAAATTGCCATGATCAGAACAAATTAATAGTGTGTTATTTTTATAATCGAATTTATTTAAAATTGTGAATAAAAAATTATCTAATAAATACATTACTTTATCAAACTCATCTAAAATTCTACCATGTCCCAAATGATCGGTTAAAAAGAATTCATATAATGTAAATTTATTTTTATTAGATAATCTCAGCAATCTACGGGCAGCAGTTTGTGGTTTTATTACAGGTAAATTATACCCAAGTTTTTCGTTCCATCTGCTATTATCTATTTCCGCAGTTAATGCTCTTGCCTTTCTTACATCTGTTACATTTTTCAATTTCATTCCGCTTAACAGACAAGACAAAGAAGTGACACTTAATCTTTTTTCCCCGGATTTTATATATTCGAAAAATATTTTAGGATAAGCATTTGCAAATGAGACCTTTTCACCTTTATTAAGATAATATTTGAAGATATTTTTTTCTTCAATAATTGGGATTAGAGTTGAATAAGGATAAGGCCCAAAATGTTTACCAATAATTTTAGAAGCATTAACTCCGCAAAAGATTGAAGTCTGTCCGGTTCCACTCAGAGGTAAACCTTCAATACCCATAAGCGGATCAGTTGGGAAAATAATGGCATTTTTATTTTTAAGAATAGAATTTTTTAGAGATGGTATTTCGTTAAAATGCTTAATAAATGTTTTAAATTGATATTTGAAGAACGGATTATTGATGTGATCTTTTTTGCCAATACCCATCCCATCAATAAATATCATCAGTATTTTGTTCACTATTTACTCTTTTGAATTAATTATTACAGTGACAGGCCCGTCATTTATAATTTTTATTTCCATCATTTCTCCAAACCTTCCAGTAAATACTTTGTCTTGTCCTATGTTTTCTTTTAACCTATTAACAAAAATATTGTATAATGTTTCTGCTTCTTCAGGTCTGGCTGCTTCAATAAAACTTGGTCTATTTCCTTTTGATGCATTACCATATAAAGTAAATTGAGAAACTACTAGTGCCTCTCCTTTTACATCTTGAATAGAAAGATTCATTTTTTCATCATTATCTTCAAATATTCTAAGTGTTGAACACTTATCAGCCAGATAAATAGCATCTTTCTTACTGTCACCTGCTTTTATTCCTAAAAGAATAACAAATCCTTTACCAATTTCAGATTTATAATTCTTTGATTGTACAGTTACTCCACCTTCTTTCACTCTTTGAACAACTACCTTCATAATAAATTACCCCAAATTACTCTTTTTATATTTTGGTAATCATTTACAAAATTTATATTTTCAAATTTATTTTCTTCCATAATATCTTTTACTTTATCAAACTGCCCCAAACCTAATTCAAGGAATAATTTCCCATTATTTTTTAATAAGTCCTTACTCTTTTGGCAAATGATATGATAAAAATTAAACCCATCTGAAAAATCTGTAAGAGCAATTGATGGTTCAAATTTATTCAATTCAGGTTCTAATTTATTGAAATCCTCTTTTGAAATATAAGGAGGGTTTGAAACAATAATATCAAATTGTTTGCTAAAATTGTTTTCTGAATTGAGAATATCATAATTTGAAAAAATTATTTGTTCATCTACACTATTGTTATTAGAATTCCTCTGTGCTAAATCCAATGCAGAGTTACTTGTATCAATAGCAGTTATTTTAGAATTAGATAAATTCTTAGCAAGTGAGATAGAGATGTTAGCACTACCTGTCCCAATATCTAATATTTCTATTTGATTTACATTATCAATGTTTTTTAGAACAGTTTCTACCAATATCTCTGTCTCTTGCCTTGGTATAAATACAGAATTGTTTATCTCAAAATTGATTCCATAAAATTCAACATTTTGAGTAATGTATTGAACAGGCTCTCTATTTGCTCTTCTATGTAAAAATTCTCTGTAAGTTTTTTGTTCATCTTTCTTAAGAGGCTTATCAAATGAAAGATATAATTGAAGGCGTTTACAATTTAAGATATGTGCCAACATGATTTCAGCATTAGCCCTTGGAGATTCAATACCTTTTTTTTCAAGATATTCAGTAGATTTTGTTAAAGCCTCAAGAACCGTTAGCATTTAATTCTTTGATAAAATATATTTTTTTTCAATTAGAAAATAAGAAAAATCCCAAAGATATTTAATCGCTAAGAAAGAAATAGATAAGTACCCCCAAATTGATTTGCATGAGTACAAATGCTACTCCCCCCAAAGTATCAAACCGATTTGTTTCATCAAGTAATGAATTATTATTTGTCCTTTTATATTCATTAAATCTTTTATCTGCTTTTATTTTAAAATATGCCGCAGTTGCACCAAGAGCAACAAAACTTCCTAATAATATCTTAAATAGTGATTTATCATAAAAATTTTCATCTTCATTTTCATTGGTAAAATTAAAATTGATTCTACCAGTATAATTCTTTTCAGAAAACAATATTGTTTTACTATGATATTTCAAAATGTTGTTATTATAAATACCATTGGAATTTAATTTATTAGATAAATTATTTGGAATAATTTTCCCATTTGTGTTTTGATATTGGGCATAGTTTATACAGGATAGGAATAACAAACTAATTACTAGTATTTTTTTATTAATTGATTTCATACGCTTGTAAATTTCCACGGTCATAACCAACGAATAAAGTATTTTTATAAATAACAGGGGACAATTTTGCTCTCCCTTTCAATTCTAATGTATTCTTAATTGTACCATTTTGCTTATCTATCAGTAATATTTTTTTATTAAAATCCGGAACAATTACTACATTATTTGTAACTAATGGAGTTATGTTAAATAATCCATCAGTGTTTATTTCCCATTTTTTTTGTCCATTATTTTTATCAATTGAATAAAAAGAACCTGATAAATTACCAATATAAATATTTGAATTGTCAATAACAGGTGTCATCATTATATCTGAATTGGATTGATACTTCCAAATAATTTCACCTTTTTTAATATTTAAACAATATAGAATTCCATTAACATTAGTGATAAACAATTTACTGTTTTCAATAATATTACCACTTCTAAACATTCCATCAATTTTCTTTTTATAATTAACCTTGCCATCTGAATTATTTATTGAAATTATTTCCCCATTGTCATTTCCGAAGTAAATTTTTTCATTAAAAAAAGTGGAATTACACCTGATAGCATATTCTGTTTTTGTTTTCCATTGAAATATTCCAAAATCATTATATTTTATTACATCTCCGTCTAAAGTTGTTACAATAAACCCATCCGGAGTTTTAAGTATTTCAGTTTCTACACGACCTTCAATATCAACTTCCCTAAAGGATTTTGCTATTGTAAAGTTATACATAATAAATTTTGACATATCATCTTCTTCCATTGAAACAACGAAAACCACCCAAAGATTACTAATTACCGGAGTAGTATAAACTGCACCTTTGTTTCTTATTTCTCCATATTTTTTGCCATTATAAAAGTTAAAAGCATAAACTCTTCCATATAAATCATTAACAAAAACTATAGAGTCAGATACTGTTACAGATGAATTTGTTAATGCCCCTCTTGTGTCACTTTCCCATTTTAATTTAATACTTTCAGTTATATCAATCGGTACAAAAAAAGTTTTCTGTGGAGTTTTTCCAAACATAGTATATGCTTTTTCATCAATCCGAGATTTTACAAGTAATATGCTTGTTGTACAACCAGTTAAAATAATTGAAAGAGAAAAAATGTATATAAACTTTTTCAAAAGTCCCATCCAAAGAAGAATTGATAAAAAAGTCCATCTTGAAATTTTGAAAAATTGTTTTCAATCTTTTTGCCAATGTCATATCTTAAAACTAAAGCACCGAACAGATTAAAACGGACACCTACACCAACGCTGCCAAGTGTACTTTTATAATTTGTATCCCATGCACTACCAGCGTCAAAAAAAGCAGCGCCTCTAATACCAAAAAATCCAAGATTCATAAAAGGAAATTTCAAATTGATTTGGTCCAATAATGGAAATCTAAGTTCCATAGAAGTTAACCACATTTTTTCACCTCGGATTGAAAACCTTGGCCATCCTCTTAAATCCCAGCTTCCTCCCATAAAAAATCTTCTTGCTTCCTGACCATCATTGTAAAAGAAAGCCGCACGAGTTGCAAAAGAAGACCTTAAACCTAAACGAAAATAATTTCTAAAATCAGCTAAAATTGTATAATAATTAACATTACTAAATTTAACATCTCCAGTATAAGCTAATTCAACACGAATTCTAGTTCCATCTAACGGTCCTGATGGACCCCAAAGAGAGTTATCATGTACATAAGCTATTGAATTACTAACAAGCAGAGCTTTGCGTGCAATGACACTTCTGATTACCTCTTTATCAGAATTTGCAACGGTTACTGAAGTTTCTAATCTTGAAAATCTAGATAGTGGAAAATTAAGTTGAAAAAATCCACCAAAACTTCTTTCAAAAAAGAACTCATCAGAATCTCTTATATCATATCTGTTCCCAGTAAAATGGAATATCCCATAGCTATAATTTGATCTTCTGCTTAAGTCAACTCTTTGCAAAGATATATTAAAACTGTTTAGAAATTCACTTTGAACGGTAGCTGTATTGTAAAGAAGAAAATAATAATTATCATTACCCAAAAGATCGCTTAAAGAAATTACAGCTCCTCCCTGTGTACCAAATACAGGGCTTGTTGAGATTTGGCTTTGTGCATAATCTAAAGAATATTGCTTTTCATATATTACATCACTTTTTACCGGAATTGCAGAATAAATATTTGCTGCCCATTTTGCAGTGGTAGTATCAAATTCAATATTAAATACTTTATTTGAATCTGCCTTAGTTTCATCAATTTTTTTTGTAAACAAATTAAATGCGAACTTATTAAATCCTGTAAAAGTGATTTCATTATCATTGATAACTCTGGGTGTAAATACTCCTGTGATATAATTTGTTATTTTCTTTATTTCATGAGAGGTTTTACCATTTTCATAATTGACTTCATAAATGTTCTCAACTCCATCTAGATCAGAAGAAAAATATAATTTGGAGAATGATTCATTAAAGATTGGGGCATTGCACTGACCATTTAAATATGTTAGATATTTTAATTCCTTAGAACTTAAATCTATAGAGAAAATATTATTCTTTCCTTCATACTTACCTGTAGTTCTATCAGAAGAAAAAATAATTTGATTGTTATTAACTCCAAAAGATGGATCATGGTCATTATAATAATCATTTGTTATTTGATTTAGATTATTGTCTTTTATATTTAATACATAAATATCACTATAGCCTTTTGAGTTTATTGCTTGAAATGTTATTAAGTTATTATCTCTAGAAAATTTTGGAGAAGCTATGCTAATTAAATTTTCAGACTTAAATTCATTTATTATTTCATCATTTTTGATTGAATAAAAATATAACACATCAGTTCCACCTCTTTTAGATACAAAAGCTAATGTCCCATCACTCGAAACATCAATTGAAGATCTGAATAGATGAAATGTTTCAAAATTACCGGTCTTTTCACCGCGAAGTACTAATGATGGGTTCTCTATTTCTTCCCCTTTTTTGGGTAACCTAACTTTATACAATGATGAATAACCATTTCTATTTGCAACAAAGAATAAGTAAGTAATATCATCAATTTTAAATGGTACAGGTGAAAAATTAAATCCCCAATCAGTTATTCTTTTGCTTTCTACATAAAACTGATCTTTTGACGCATATAAAGGAAAATATTTCTTTTTCAGATAATCAATCCATTGTGCATCTATTTCTTCCAAAGATCTACCTAGTGTATATTCAATTACATTTGAAAATTTTTTGTACATCCAAATGTTATCCATCATTAAGAATACTTTGTCTTCTCCGTATTTAGCTTTTACAAATTCTAAAAAATTCTGGCCCTCTTTATACATTAAAAAAGTACCGGCAATTTTATATAAATCTTGGAGACCTACAAAAAAATCATTTATAATAGCATCGCGGATTAGCATTTCAGCTTGAGCATCAACTTTTGTTGAATTGAATTCTGCTAATCCTTCTATAAACCAAAGTGGAGGAGATTTACCTGTAGGTTGTCTATGGTCAGAATTTATAAGGAATATTTTATTTTTCATAAACACATGAGTAAGTTCGTGCCTTATAACATGCTTAAAATCTTTTAATGATCCGTTAGAAGGAATTACAACTCTACCTTTAGCAAATTCAAAAAATCCACCAACTGCATCGGGAATTAATCCAGGTAAAGTATTAGTTTCCTGAAAATGTAAAGATGTATTGTAAAAAATTAGGGGAACTCTGCGAGTTATATAAGAATTAAATTTAACTTTATATTCATTAAATGCTTGTTCTGCATATTCTGCCCCAATTTGAGCAAATTCAAAAAAATCATCGTAATAGTAAATATCAAAATGTTTAGTCTTTAATATTTTCCACTCAAATTTATTGTATTGAACTTTATTTCTTCCAAAAGAGTAGTATTGTGCAAATAGGAATTGATTTGATAAGAATAAGAAAAGTAATGAGTATTTTAAAATTTGTTTGAACATAAAGATCCGAAAATATTAAATATTTGTACTCAATTTTTTTTTGGAGAACTCTAAATATTAAATATTAAAGTAAATTATTTGCAGATTAATAATTTTTATGAGACTAAAGCTATCTTTAAATATTTAATATTGTCAATTTCAGATGGATCTTGTTGTCTAAGAATTCCTAAATAGTATGATACCCAATCTGTAAAATAAATTAGATCCATTAATCTCAGCTTAAAAGATTTTTCTTTACTATCAATATTCAGGATTTCTACCTTTAACTTTTTAATCAATTCAGAAACAATTTCAAATCTTTTTTTAACCTGTGGATGGTAACTATCATCCAATATATTAATTACAATTGTTTTGAACTGGTTGCTTTCAAATGTTTCCCATCCAATAATTTCATTGTGATTCATTTCGGGAATAACATTATGAAAAGCATTTAATTTAGAATTCTCATTTAATTGACATTTAAATCTGTTACCCAAAGCTGAAGTTAAGTCAGCTCCTGAATAAATAACAGGAATATACCCAATTAAGTTCCTAGCAAAATTATAGGCATCATTTCCTTCTTTAGAGAATTTAGTACCTTTATCTTTCCAATTTGATATTATTTTTTTGACTATTTCATCTTGATCAATTATAAATTTTAATCTTACAAATATTTTTAATAAAGTAAAAAAACTAGAACCAATAGCATATCTTGGCTGATATCCTTCGGAAAGTAAAATACAAGGTAAATTATTTGTTTTTGCAATTTTTTCAATTTCGCCGCCAGTAGTTACACAAATAATTTTACATCCTAATTTTATCGATGCATTTAATGCCTCTATTGTTTCTTCTGTATTACCTGAATAAGATGAGAAAATGCAAAGTGAATTTTTATCAATGAATTTTGGAAGTGTATAATTTCTACTGACTAACAAGGGTATTTTTAATTCATAACTTAAAAACTCTCTTATAAGATCACCTGCAATTGCAGAGCCTCCCAATCCGGTAATTACTATATTTAAAATATCTTTACTCAATACTTCATCTAACTTAAAATCATTTTTCCAAGCATTTTCTGCTTGATTGTAATAATTTTTCATTACATCGAATTGGTTTTCACTATCATATTTTGATACAAAATCTTTTATGTTCATAATCCCTCAACTTTAGATTAAATTCCTTGTTCTTTTAATTGAATTATCTTCAAAGAATTTTTCAATTCTATTAATAATTTCTTTTGTTGACCTATATGTTAAACATTCTTCGGCTAAACTTTTAGCTTTTTCATAAGAAACAAATCTTATTATTCTTTTAGCATAAGGTATAGTTGATGGAGAAAGACTCAAGCTTTCAAGTCCTAGACCAATTAAAAGAGGAATAGCAAGTGTTTCAGCTGCCATTTCACCACAAAGGCTTAATTCTTTTCCGGAAATTTTAGCACCATCAATAATTAGTTTTAATGTTCTAATTACTGCTGGGTGAAATTCCCTGTATAAATCAGAAACAAAATCATTTCCCCTGTCAACTGCTACTAAATATTGGATTAAGTCATTTGTACCAATACTTAAAAAATCAACTTCATCTGCAAATTCTTTTGTCATTAAAGCTGTTGAAGGTACTTCGACCATAATTCCAATTTTTAGATTATTGTCAAATTTTTCCTTATTTGTTTTAAGTTCATTTTTACATTCTTCAATTAAATTTTTTGATTTTCTTACTTCTGAAAGACTTGAAACCATTGGAAGCATAAATTTGACATTTTTATTTTTGCTGGCTCTAAGCACTGATCGAATTTGGCTTTTAAATAAACCTTCATTTTTTAATAATAACCTGATACCCCTGAGCCCTAAAAAAGGATTTGCCTCAGATATTTCTGAAAAATTAAATTTATCTCCTCCAATATCTAAAGCTCTAATAGTTACATATTGGGGGTACATACTAGAAGACAATTTATTATAAATTGTATTTTGTTCTTCTTCAGTAGCTATGTCTCCCAATTCAGCAATAATCTGTTCACTTCTGTAAAGCCCAATACCTTGTGCTCCACTTGCCTTTGCAATATCTAATTCTCCGGTTACATCAACATTAGCTAATAGTTCTATTGATTTACCATCTGTTGTTTCAGCTTTTTTATTTTTTAATTCTTTAAGACTATTTTGCAACTCATGTAAATGAACTATTTTTTTTGAAAAGAAGTTAATTTGTTTTTTTGTAGGATTTACCAAAATACATCCGTGAAATCCGTCAATAATTAACTCATCTCCCTCATTTATGTTTAGAGTAGAATTATGTGTACCAACAACAGCTGGAATATTTAATGATCTTGAAATTATTGCCGCGTGTGATGTAAGACCTCCATGGTCAGTTACAAAGCCAATAGTTTTATTCTTTGAGAATAATATTGTATCAGAGGGTGAAAGCGTTTCACTTACTATAATTACATCTTCAGGTATTTTAGATTTTAATCTTTTGTTTTGTAGATTTCTTATTATTCTATTTTTAATATCTTCTATATCGTGTGCCCTTTCACTCATATATGATTCGTGAGCTTTTAGCATTAACTTTTGATATTGGGTAATCTCATCATTTACAATAAATTCAGGAATCATTTTTTCGTATTCAATTCTTCTTTTAATTGTTCCCAACAAAATAGGATCATCCAATATCATCATTTGAGCTTCAAATATTATTGCTCTTTTTTCACCAATAATATTTCTGGCTAAATTCAAAATTTTTGTTAATTCTTTTTTTGATCTTGCAATAGCTTCTTCTAAATCAGAAAGAGCTAGTTTAATGTTAGTAATTTTTTGTTCGCTTATTTCAAGTTCTTCTTTAATATATTTATATGCTTTACCTATAACAATTCCTGGTGCTGCGGCAATTCCGGTAACACTATTTTCTGCATCTTTGAATATTTCATCAAATGAAATCATAATTCGTCAAATCCTCTTTCAAAATAACCAGCTATCTCTTCACAAGCAGCTTTTTCATCTTTCCCATCAAAAGTAAGTGTTATTTCTGAACCCATTTCGGCTGCAAGAGTCATTACACCAATAATACTTTTGCCGTTTATGTTCATCCCATCTTTTTGAATAAAAAATTCGCATAAATATTTTGATGCATATTTAACAATTGTAGCTGCCGGTCTGGTGTGAAGCCCAGCTTTATTTATAATTTTAACTGTTTTAGCAATCATTAATTGGCTCTATTTAGTAAATAATTAGCAAGCCAAACTAATTTATCTTTATCTTTTTCTTTTAAATAATTTAGATAGCTTAAAGCTTTGTTAGTGTGCTTTTCAATTTCTTTATTAGCTGATTCTAATATACCTAATCTTGAATATATATTTTTATACTTGTTTACACTATTAGGAGTAATACCTTTTTCACTTATTAATTTCTTCAACATTTTTTTATCATTTCCACCTGCAACTTCTAATGCTTTTAATAGCAAATATGTTTTTTTTCCTTCTATTAGATCTCCACCGGTTACTTTACCAAAATTATTTTCTTCGCCAGTAATATCTAACAAATCATCTCTTACTTGAAATGCAAAACCAATATATCTGCCAAATAATTTTAATGATTTTATTTGTGCTTTGTTTCCACAACCTAAGACAGCGCCTAAATGACAGCACATTTCTGTCAATGCTGCAGTTTTCTTTTTAATCATTAATTGATATTCTTTTATTGAAACACTATTATTAGTTTCGTAATCCTTATCATATCCCTGCCCTTCGCAGACTTCTATTAATGCTTCAGTAAAAATATCAATTGCTTTTTTTGAATCATTATTCAGGTCCTTCAATAATTCTTGATATGCAATTGCAAGAATACTGTCACCGGCTAAGATAGCAGTGCTAAGATCATATTTTTTATGCAGGGTTAAAAGATTTCTCCTCTTATCTGCATTGTCCATTATATCATCGTGAACTAATGAAAAGCTATGTAATAATTCAACAGCTAAAGCAGCATGCTTTACTTTAGTAAAACTTCCACCTACTGCTTTGGCAGAAAACAACAACAACATTGGTCTTATTCTTTTTCCTCCATTTTTTAATATGTAAGATGCCGGAGAATAAAGAGATTTAGGCTCCTTATTTCTAAATAAAATTTCTAATTGTGAATTTATTTCTTTCTTCTTTTTAAGATAAAGGGAGTTTATCCTTTTATAATTTGATGGATTCAATAAAGTTCTTCCTTTCTAATTAATTTGTCATGCCGTAAATCTTGGAGAGTATTTGACCCAGTTAAAAACATAATTTTCTTTAAAGTATTATGCCAATCTTTAATTAAATTAATTACACCTGATGTTCCGGATTCATTTAATGCTTGTAATATTATTCTGGCTGATGCAGTCAGATCGGCTCCTAAGGCCAGAGCTTTTGCATTATCAAAAGCATTATTTATTCCACCTGAACCAATTAAGGAAAAATTAAAATCCTTTTTTAAAAAGTTAATATTTCTAATACAATAAGAGGTTGGCATACCCCATTCCCAAAATTGTAATTCCTTCTTATTATTATTTCTTAAAATCTCAACCCCAGCCCAGCTAGTACCACCGGCACCGGCAACATCAATTGCATCAACACCACATTCTAATAATTTTTTAGCTGAATCAAATGAAATACCCGAACCAACTTCTTTAATAATTAAAGGAATTTGTAATCTGTGTTTGAGATTATAAATAGATTTTAATAGTCCTTTAAAGTAAGGTTCCCCTTCAGGCTGTAGTAATTCTTGTAAAGGATTTAAGTGAACTACCATTCCATCGGCTTCAACTAGGTCAATTAATTTTAGAATCTTATTAAATTCTTTTATCTTAACTATTTGTGATGCTCCAATATTGCCTAGTATAGGAATATTTTTTGCTTTTTTTCTTAATTCTTGAAAGGAGTGATTGTTGGAAGAATTATTTATAGAATGACGCTGACTTCCAATTCCTATGGGTATGTTTAATTCTGATGCGACAGATGCTAACCTTAAATTAATATTTTCAGATTCATTTGTTCCGCCTGTCATACAAGAGATTATAAATGGGTAAGAAATTATTTTGTTCAAGAAAGAAGTTGAAAAATCAATATTATTAATATCAACTTCTGTAATTGCACAATGGATAAAATCATAATTTTCAAAACCATTAGTTTTGTTTTTAAAAGAAACTTCATCTGTTTTACAAAGTTCTAAGTGTTCTTTTTTTCTTTTTAAAATTAAGTTTTTATCTTCTGGCATGGACTTAAAGTTAATTTTTTAATTAAAAATTAAGATATTAAAAATAATAGAAATATACTTAAATGATTAATTAGCAGATAAGAATTTCTAGATGTTTACTTCAACCTATATGGAAAAATAATTACAGCCGTTTGATTTATTTTATTCTGATTTTCTGATAATGGTTCAAATCTCCATTGCCTTAATGATTTTATTGCTGCATCTTCTAATTGCGTATCAGCTTTAATTAGTGGAAAGATACTCCCAACTGTACCGTCTGGGAGAATAGTAAATTTAAGTCTAATATCAATTTCCTTATTAACACCTTCGGGGTATTCAGGTAGACTAAAACTGTAGATCCTTCTTTGTCCTCTCCCCCCCCAATCAATGTCATATCCCAAATTATTTTTACCAATATCTTCTTTTCCTTTATTTCCATTTTTAGTAGGAACATCTTTATCGGTTTTTTCTTTTACTACTATTGTATTAGTCAAATTTTTTGTATAGAATTTATTTGGAAGTACATTGTTCTCTGTCTTTGATTTAGGAAGTACTACCTTTTTTTCTTTTATTTTATTATATGTTTTGGTTTTAGAAATATTTTCGTTCAGATACTTTTTATTATTTTCAATTTCAGTTCCTTTTATGCCCGGTGAACCACTTTTACCAGTCAACCCAAATATAACATCTACAAATTCTTTATTAGGATAATCAACATTTATCTTAATAATAATAAATATTAAGAAAAATATAATATGAAGTAATAGAGAAAGTAAAAGAGGGTAATTTTTATTTTTTTGAAAATTCATTATAAGTCAGACTTAGAGGATATATGAAACTTTTATTCAATTTTCTTTTCAGTTTCAATAGTAAATTTCAAAATATTTGCAGCTTTTGCAGCATCAATTACTTTTATCAATTTATCAATCACAACATCTTTATCAGAGCGAATTATTAAATTATCTTTTTTTAAGTTATTCTTTAAAAGAAGTAATTCACTAGTAAGATTTTTTTCATCAACCTTTTTATTATTTACAAATATTTCACCTGTACTAGTAATCGTAATAGCAAAATCAGATTGTGCGATTGGATCATTAGTTTTTGAACCTGGTAGATTAACTTTTACACCAGTGTTTACAACAAACTGAGAAGTTAACAAAAAGAATATTACAAGTAATAAAACAATATCAGTTAATGAAGAAAAATTAAAAGAAGTTAAGGGCTTATTTTCAATATCAAATTTCATGTTATTCTTATATGGTTTTGTATAATTTATTCAGTTGAGCCTTTATCTTGATCTTGTAGAAGATCTACTATATCGTTAGCTACATTTTCCATGTCATTAACAAGTTTTTTAATATAATTAATAAAATAATTATAAAAACCCAGTGCAAGAATACCTATTATCAAACCAAATGCAGTTGTTGTAAGTGCTTCCCAAATTCCACCGGCAAGATCACTTGGATTAGCAGCTCCAGCAAGATTTTCTATGATCATAAAGGCAGATATCATTCCCGTTACTGTACCTAAAAATCCTAACAATGGAGCAATACCTGAGATAGAAGCTAAAATTGTTAATCCTTTTTCGAGCTTAATTAATTCTTGTCTGCCAGCATTTTCAATTGCTTCTTTTACTCTTTGAGGACCCATAGAAAATTTTTGTAATCCTATTTTTATAATATGAGATACAGATGATTTCTCTTGTCGGCAAAAATTTAAAGCACCATCAATATCATCTTTTTTAATATAACCTCTAATCCTTACCATAAAGGCCGGAGCATTTATTTTAGCTTTTCTCAAAGTTAAAAACCTGTCAATAATAATTGTGACGGACAAAATTGAGCATAATAAAATAGGCCACATTACTATGCCGCCTTTTAAAAATATTGAGAATAAATTCATACTTCTCTTAAACCTTATTTAATTTATTGATATAACTGTAAAAAATCCTCTGCTTCTCTTACTGAACTAAAATTGCGTACTCTAACTCTATACCAAATACCTTTACCGGGCAATAATGCTTCGGCAACATATGCATCATATCCTTTTGTTTTAAATCTTGCTACTTCAGTTTCCGCTGTGGTTAATGATTGCCAAGAAGAAACCTGGACAGAATAAGTATTACCATCTTCAAAAATATTTGGATTTAGCTTTACTGTATCTATTGGATCCGGTAAATTTTCAAAAGTAAATTGTTCTGTTGGGTCTAAAGTATTATTATTTTCAACTTTAGCTGGGATTTTAAGTTCTTTATTTTTAGTTGCTTTAACAACATTCTTCATAGATTCTCTTAAAGCTTTAATCCTCTCTAACTTTAATTCATCAGGTTTTTTTTTAGCCGGTGTATTTACAACTGTAGATTTTTTTTGTGTTGATTTAACTGCAGGTATATTTCTTGTCGTCCCTTGAACAATATTAACAACTTTTTTATCGGAATTGAATGATACAGGAATATCATAATTCCTTTCAATAATATTTGTACCGGCAAAAAGAGATTTGGTTGTAACTGGTGTATCTTTTTTAGATAAGTTTAAAAAATCCAAATTAATATCTGTAAAGTATGATAGGAGTAAAACACCAACAGTTATTATTACAAATATTCCAATAAAAAAAGGAATAAAAGAACCTTTTTTAGAATATCTTCCAGTGTGTTGATAAGTTTTTGTCCTAGTAGTTGAAGTTATCTTCTTTCTAGTTTTTTCTTTAGTAATTTCACCCTTAGTTACTTCTGTACTGGTAATAGCTGGTTTTACTTTTGTAATAACAACTTTATCATCTTTTGAAATTTCATCATCGGCAAAAACTTTTTTATCCTTAATTTTATCTTCAATAATTTCATCAGTAATACTTTTTGTAAATTTTACTTTTGGTAAATCTGATTTATCCTTTATAACAGGCTTGTCTGGAAAATGTTTTTGGGGTTTAATTACTTCCTTAATCTCTTTTTTATGCTGTTCAATTTCTAATGTTTCCCCAAAACTCCAAGAAAGGTCAAATTCATCTGTATCAATTTTTTTTTCCGCTTTTAATCTTTCGTAAAGTGTATCAATCTTTTGATATTCAGGTTTTTCTTCTGTAATTGTTTTATCTTTTCCAATTTCTGATTCTATTTTATCTGGAATTACTGTCTTATTGTCATCATCTATGTTATCAACTACTTCTGTGGTTTTTACTTCTTCAGTCTCTGATTTTTCAATAATAATTTCTTTTGTTTTCTTTTCATATCTAGGTAATATATCTTCCTGAGTTATCCCAAAATTCCAACCAATATTTCCTTCATCAGTTATCTTTTCTTTAGGAGTAACTAAGGAAACTTCTTCTTTGTTTACATCTAAAATTGATTCTTCATCTATTTCTTTGCTTAATTTAGTTCCAAACTCCCACTCAATATTTTCTACTGTTTTTTGATTATCAATTTTTCCATTTTCAACAGTTTTTGCTTTTTCTTCAATATTATCGCTTGCAAGATCATCCCATTTTATTTCGAATTGATCTCTTGAATATTTTGTAGGTGTAATTAAAAGTACTTCACTTCCTTTTGCATAATCTCGTAAAATATTTATTTCACTTAAAAGAATTTCAACTCTACTGCTTACAAGGTCTTTTAACTCTTTGCCTGTAAGAGGTGTGAAGTAATCATTTTCATTTACACCTTTTAGAGGAATTACAGGTTTGCCAATACTTAAGCTAAAGGATTGTTCGATAGAATCTTTTGAATGTGATTCAATCTCAGGGATGTTGAAAATAATATTTTTTAAATCCGGTTCATCTGCGTTTTCATAATAAACTATTAGTTTTAAATTCTCTTTTATTAATTGATCAGTTTCTGTCTTATCTTTTGTCTGTAATTTCCCTTCTCTTAATTGTAAAAAACCAATACCGGAAATATCTGCTGCTTGTCCAGGTTGTAAAACTTCTGAAAGTCTTTTTAAAAGTACTTCAAAAAATAATTTTGCACTGTTATCAGGGATACCAGCTCTTTTTGAAATAGCTCTTATAAGTTCTGCTTTGTTCATTAATAAATTATTTTTAACTGTTATTTATAAAAATACTGATATGTATTTATGCCTGCAAATAAAAATACTTATCATAAATTAGAAATTACCATTTAATACTTATACCACCATTAATGCTAATAGGCATTTCTTTATATCCCTCATAAATATAATTTGAACTATTAAGTAGATTTGAACCTTCGATAAAGATATAAAAATTATCATTCATCTTTTTTGTTACTCTAAGACTTAAATCAACAAAGGATTTTAAATCAATATTATTTGTAAGGTCAGTAAAACTCTTGGATAGATATCTTAAAGATGGTTCGAAAATTATACTAGAATTAAAATTAGAATTGTATTTAAAGCTTACATCATATTGTGGATTGAAAGGAATTTGTTTACCTGCGTTATCTTCAATTCTATTATATTTAATTTCTGTCGTTAAAAATCCATATTCACCCGGATATAGTATAAACTTAACAAATCCCGAATAACTTGTAGCATTGGTTGTTAATAAATCAAAATTTTCTCCATTTGATAATCCAGAAGGCAATGTTTTTCTAAAATATGGTTGGTTTGGAGTTGTATAATATTTTAACCCTATATCAAATTCAATAGTTTTTAAATATTCATACTTCAGTGTTGCACTAATTGAATTAGTCTTCTTAAAAAATAAATTTTCAAAGCTATAAGTATTTAAATATTTGTTCTTATCTAACATCATTACCTGCGTAATAAAGTCGGCTTGTGGAGAATACTCTCCAATTATTGTTACATTGTTACTTAAACCAACAGAAACACTTGCATAAGGAGCGTAATAATCATTGCCAGTTATGTGAGAGTAAGTAAATCCTAATGAAACTTTGAACTCATCAATAAAATTTATATTTGCTCTTGGATTTGCAAACAGATAAGTACTGCTTAATCTAGGTGCAAATGAATTAGTTAATGACTGTTTTTTATAAATAATATTTGAAGCAACATCAAATTTTTCTAGACCCACCTTTACAAAACCATTTAAATCTAAAAGATTTTCATCAAAAAACTCATCTTTAAATGAGTAGAAACTTTCAGCAATTTCGAAACTAAAAGCAAAATATTTATTTAATAAATTTTGAATTCCAAAAGATAAATTTCCTTTACTTAGTGTATTTTGTTCTGGGTTTGGAACAGAATAAAATTTATATTCATTACTTCCGTATAATCCACCTAAAGTAATTTTTGCACCTGGAAAAAGTTTAGAACTATTCTTTATATATAAATTTAGATTTGCTTTTCCGTAATAATTTGTTTGTTCGCTGTTATCAACATGTGCTTTTAAACTTGACCCATCAAATTTTATTTGGAAGTTGCCATTTGAAAATGGTTGGGAGAAAAATAAGCTACCTTCAGGTATTGAATAAATTCCAGCTTTTAATTCTAAATTTCCATTAAAATAATCTATCTTCTCTTTGAAGCTTAAAGGATTCAAATTTTTACTTTCGATTTCTTTTACTCTTAAATTTTCTGTTGAATAATTAGGCATAAGAAAATCATTTGAGATAATAGTTAATATAGGTGGAGCTTTTTTAGTTACTGATTGAATATTTACAATATTCTTACCTGTAATTACAAAGTCAGGTAATTCTACATTTTGATTTTCTTTTTCCTGAGAATATATAATTGTGCAAAGAAAAAACGATATTAATACAGATAATATTCTCATCATTTTAATCTCCGTAATTTCTTACTTGCTTCATTTGCTAATTTACCTTTGGTGTGTCTGCTTAGTACATTTCTGTACATCTGTTTTGCTTTCTTATTGTTTTTTTGTTTAACAAAAGTATCGCCTAATTTCAAAAATGATTTAGTTACCCATTCATCATAATTAGGATAAACAGTATTTACTCTAACCAAGGCAGAAATCGCATCCGTCAAATTATTTTGTTCAAATAAAGCCTCACCTAAATAATATTGAGCCTGTGCACCAATATCATCTTTCCTTTTTTCAGAGAGAGCTCTAAAATAATATTCTGCATTTTCATATCTTTTTGCTGCAAGATCAATAAGTCCCAATTCTAATTTCGCTTTTTCAGAAAAGATTGTCCCGCTATAATAACTTATAACATCGTTGAAAGCATCATATGCTGAACTAACATTATTAGCATTTACAAAAGTTGTACCTAAAATAAACGCTAACTCTGCTAGCTTTGCTGATCCTTTTAATTTATCAATTGAAGACCTTAATATGGTAACAGCGTCTTCATATTTTTTAAGACTATTATAAAGGTTAGCAAGTTCTATAACAGATGCAGAAGCTGATTCACTATTGGGATATGAATTATAGACAATAGTATAATTCTCAATTGCTTGTTCATTATTTTTTAGTTGAACTGCAGATTTACCAATCCAATAATGTGCATCCGGAATTAATTGGCTATTTGGAAATTTTTCGATAAAAGACGAATAACCTTTTTCAGCTTTTTTATAATCTGCAAGACCGTAATATAGATCACCAATTTTATAACTTATTTTATCACTAAAATTTAAGCCTGGATTTTGATTTACAAATTCTTCAAGAAAATTTGCTGCTTCATCAATTTTATTTTGTGCAACATAACAATATTGTATACCGTTAACTGCATCAAAAACTGATTGTGACCTTGGATATTTTATCATTACTTTTTGATATGTTGCAATTGCTGAGTCATATTGTGCAAGATTGAAGTATGCATCCCCTATAGAATAGTAAACAATTGGTGCCAGTGAAGTAGAAGGATATTTTTGCAATACTATATTATAATTCTCAATTGCATCTTTATAATTATTTTTCTGAAATGAAATCCAACCAATTACATAAAGAGACTTATCTGCATATTTAGAATTTGGGTATTTGCTTTGCAAATTTTTAAATTCTTTAACTGCCTGCTCTGATTTTCCTGAATTATATAGTGCCTGTGCATATTGGTAAAGAATATAGTCAGCTTTTTTTGAATTGGATATCTCTTTTAATATTTCATTATAAATATTACTTGAAGATATAAAGTCCTTATTGCCATAATAACTATCAGCCAAGCTTAATTTTGCTTCAATAATATTCTTATCATTCGGATATTTATTAATAAATTCATTTAAATAATAGCTCGAGTTTTCAAAATCTTTTAAATTGAAATAAGAATATCCTAATCCGTATAATGTAAGGTTATTTAATTCATTATCTGTTAGATCAATCCTTTTATAATTAGTAATAGCTTCTGAATATTTTTTAAGTGAGTAATTATTTTCTGCAATATAAAATAAGACTTTATTTTTTTCGAACTCAGGAAATGAATTATTAATGTTTTTCAAATTTGTTAAAGATTCTTCATTCCTATTTTGTTGAAATAAAGAAACAGCCAGACCAAGGTCTGCATTATTATTAATATTTTGATCTTTTATATTTAGATTTTTAGAATTTCTAAAATACTTTTCTGCATCCCTAAAATTATTTTCATTTAACATTATTTGGCCAAGAACAACATAAGATTGAGCTAAATATCTGTTATCAGATTTTAATCTTTCATTACTCAAATATTCTTTTGTATGAACATAATCTTTATCTGAATAATAAATTATTCCCAGCTTATAAATTGCATTAGAAACAGATTTACTGTTGGGATAATTTGTTAGAAAAGACTTATAATTGTCTATTGCACTTCTATAATTGCCTAAATATCTTTTTGCTTCGGCTGACCAGAAAGATGCCTCTTCAGAAATATTATCTCTTTTATTTTCAATTGAATTAAATGCGTTATATGCTTTATCATATTTCTTTTGTTGAAAGTAACTCCATGCCAAACCTAATTTTGCATCTCGTACCAATGGAGTAGTTGGGAAATCACTTATTATCTGGGTATATATTTTTTCAGAAGTAGTAAAATTCTTAGCTCTAAAATTAGAGTTAGCCAATAAATATAAATTTTGAATTTTCTCTGTAACATCACTCTCATTTATCAATGGATTGTTCAGCTCCAGAATTGATGATTGATAGTCTTGCAAATAATAATATGAAACTCCAATTTGCTTTTGTGCATAAGGTACAAGTGGACTGTCTTTGTAAAAAGTAAGTAGATTGTTATAATATTTTACGGCATTTTTATAATCATTCTTCTTATCGTAAACTTTTGCTAAAGAAAATAAAGCATAATCTATATATTGATTAGAATTTATATCTATAGCTTGTTTTAAAATCAATTCTGCATTGTCTAAAATATTTTCTTGTAAATAAGTTTCCCCAATCCAATAAAGTGATGGCCCATAATTACTATGATTTTTATATTTTTCAGAAAACTGAGTAAAGTACAATCTGCTTTGATCATATCTGCCTAATTGATAATTTATTATTCCCAAGTTATAAACAGCGTCAACATTGAAATTAGAATTTGAAAAATTATTAACAAAATAATTAAGATTTGATATTGTAGACTCTAACTGCCCAACTTTCCATAAAGCATCTGCTTCATAATATTTTGCAGTTGAATAATTTTCATCCATATAAGAATATTGTAAATAAAATTTATTGAACTGAGAAATAGCCTCTGAAAATTCACCGGAGTTATATTTATCTAATCCTTTATAGTAATTTGATAAATCCTGTGGTGAGATATTGATGGAGAGAATCGAAATAAAAAAGAATAAAGTCGATAGTTTTTTCATCGGTTAAAAAAGCTCCTTTTTTACTGATTCAAAATTCTATTTAGAAAAAGGATTAATGAAAATAGCTTGAAAATAAAGTTAAAATACTAACAAATATAACTTTGTCATATTTATAATGTCAAGATATGAAATATTTGCAACTTATATTAACCGTGATGAGATTTCTAATTAGATACATTTTGTTTTTTAAAAAAATCATCATATACTCTTAATCCAAATTTTGTATATGATTTATTCCCTAATTGTTCCAAATTTTGTATTACTTTTTTGATCCTTTGTTTGTTTACTTTATTCCTGTAAGCACCATTTATGTGCGAGTATAATTGTGACTTATATTTTAGGCAACTTAAAATCGATATAATTGATAATTCTCTTTCTTGAATAGATAACCCGGTTCTGCTTATTACTTTTCCATACCCTTCTTTTATTAACCACTCAGAAAGTTCAGGTGAAAATTCATAAATATTTGAAATCAATTTATCAAATTTATTACCATATATTTTTCTACAAATTATTTTTCCTTTTTCAAAACTAGATAATCTTGTCGAATCTCTTTGGGATGGATTTTTTAACGGAATTATATCATTAAATTTTTTAAGAGAAACTAATGCACTTGGAAATCCAGCAAAAAGATATGTTTGCAATAGAGACTCATAAATTTTAATTCTTTTAATCTTTTTAGCTTTACAATAAATAAGTAATTCTATAAGATGTTTTTCCTTCCTCAAAACTGAAGCAGCACTTAGTAATGCTAATATTTCAGATGTAGTCAATAATTTCACTTTAGATAGTTGTATAATCATTTAAAATAAAAAAGCCCTCACAAAGGAGGGCTAAGCGATATTTTTTTTATTAATTCAATAGAGTTAATTCGTAATCTGCAGTTTTCTTATATGAAGCATCTTTGCTAGCTAGAAGAAACATTTTTTTAGCTTGAGCTAGATCACCTTCATTCTTATAAGCAATACCCATATAGAAATAAGGTCCTCCGCTGCTAATACTTTTACGATATTTGAGAGCTTTTTGTGCTGCATCCAAAGATTTAACCCAATTACCTAAATCATTATGAATTTTTGCTATAATTAAATATGCAGCATCATAATTTTGATTATTAACAGCATTATTTAAATAATTTAAAGCATCAGTAGATCTGCCATTAGCGAATGCTCTTTCGCCTAGTTTTGTATAAGCTAATGACAAATTTTTCTTTACTTGGCCTTTTACAATGTTATTTTTAGATATTTCAATAACATGTTCAAAATTTGAAGCTGCAGCTTCATAATTTTTTAAAGCAAATTCAATACCACCAAGAGCATTATAAACTGCTTCAAAATCCGGTTTTAATTTTTTACATAATTCAAATGAGTTTTTTGCTTCGCTATAATTACGAGATTTTTTTAGAGCAACGCCTCTTTGATAATAAATTCTGTAATCTTGTTCAATCTTAAGAGCCTTTTCATAATTTGCTATCGCTCCAGTATAATTCCCTGCTTTCAAAAAACGATTTCCTTCATTGTAAAGTTTTCCGGCTTCCGGATTCATATCCTGTGCAAATATAGAAATCGACAATAATACTGCTAATGCAAATCCTGCAGTAATTATAAAACTCCTCTTCATAATTCATCCTTTTTTAATTAATAAATTTTGATG
>PFVA01000108.1 GCA_002790365.1 Ignavibacteriales bacterium CG_4_9_14_3_um_filter_30_11 | reverse complement strand
TTGCATTAGTCCTTTATTTCAATGAATGGATAAAAGGGCTGGTCGCAGCATCTGTTTTATCAACGCCAATTGAATATGTCTTTAACGGAATTATACTGACTGCTGTTGTTCCGCTTACAGTTGGAAACAGCTTTTTAACTTATGCCTATTTATTCAGTATTCCCCTGTTACTGTCATTTATTTTTATCGAAGGTTCTGCTGTTGCTTTGAAAAAAATAATAAACACGAATTTGAGAACCGGGCTTGTAATTTTTCAACTTGTAAATATCGGATTTATATTAGTAAATGTTTTTGTCGGGATACTTTCAGTGGTTTTAAAAAATTCTTTTCAAAGTGGCTGGTCGAGGCTATTGGAATTTTCAGAATACTCATATCCAAAGCAGTTAGTGTTTATGCTGTTTTTAGTACTGCTTTTATTTGCTTATATAAATTTTGCTTCTAACAGACTTAGAAAATATATAACTATTTTTAAAGGGAAATAAAATTATAATACTGATTAACCGGAGAATAAAATGGGAATGCTCGAGAATAAAATTATATTTATAACTGGTGCTACGGCAGGGATAGGTAAAGCGTGTGCTTTTGATTTTGCACACGAAGGAGCAAACCTGATTTTATGCGCACGAAGGATTCAAAAACTTGAAATACTTGCAGATCAAATTAAAAAAGATTTTGGAATAAAAATTTATCATTTCCAGTTGGATGTGAGAGACAAATTTGCGGTTAAGGAAACCATCGATTCTTTACCGGATGAATGGAAAGAAATAGATATTCTTGTTAATAATGCAGGACTGGCACGCGGTTTCAGCAAACTCGATAACGGTGAAATTGAGGACTGGGAAGAAATGATAGATACAAATGTAAAAGGGCTGCTTTACATTACAAGGCAGGTGCTTCCTTTAATGGCGGCAAGAAATCAGGGTCACATAATAAATATTGGTTCGGTCGCAGGGCACGAAGTTTACCCAAATGGCAATGTTTATTGCGCTACCAAATTTGCTGTTGATGCTTTAAGCAAAGGTATCAGACTAGATATGCTGGATAAAAAAATAAAGGTTACAACTATAGCTCCGGGACTCGTTGAAACTGAATTCAGCGAAGTTAGGTTTACAGGCGATAAAGAAAGAGCAAAACAGGTTTATAAAGGATTTAAACCCCTGGTTGCTGCTGATATTTCAAAACTTGTTTTATTTGCTGCCACCAGGCCACAGCATGTAAATATTAATGAAATTGTTGTTACTCCGACTGCACAGGGTTCGTCTACACAGGTGTTGAGAGAATCCTAAATTTAAGTATCCTCATTTCTGTCAAAAATAAGATAAACTCTCTCGAATGGGATGACAGAAAAATAAACCCAGATTTTCCATTGGAAAATCTGCCCTTTGGGCAGACAATTTGTAAGTAAATA
>PFVA01000030.1:6414-7306 GCA_002790365.1 Ignavibacteriales bacterium CG_4_9_14_3_um_filter_30_11 | reverse complement strand
CTTGCTATTAACAAAAACGAATTCATGCTTACCTGTTTTAAGAAATAGGTCAACACATAAAATATTAAACTCCGAAACTAAAGGACCAGTACTTTTAATGTTTGTAATCGGGTCAATTCTTGTGGAAGGCATGTGCGTTTGAAGCAATCTTATTGGTGCTGTTAAATCCCAATAGGCATTTTCAGAAAAATCTTTATTTGAAAAACTATCCAACCATTTCTTTATCTCAGCTTTACTTTTCCAAAGACTTGTTAAATCAGGAACTCCAGCACCAGGATTTTTTTTGCTCCAAGTGAATTTTGGAAAAGCTCCTTTATTTTTCTTTTCCCAGTCTTCTTTTGCTTTATTATAAGCATTTAAACCAGATTTGAAAATACTCTTAACATGTTCATCTCTATCGACAATGTGTTTTGTGAGCAAAGTAAGGCAAGATGATGGTTTAGTCAAACCACTTCTCTTTTCGGAATTTGATTTTACTCCTTTGCATTCAACTACAAACCATTCGTCTTTTTTATTCCCTTTTTTCCTTATATAAAAGTCTCCACGAGCATCTTCACTTTTAGCATTATTACCGCCTTCTGGTTTTTCTTTAATCCTAAAGGCTTCATATCCTAATGATTCAACATATTCCTTAAATAGAAGCTCTCCTAAAGAACCTAATAAGTAGCCTTCTGCACCAGGGCTCATTTTTAAAACTTCTAAAAATTTTGGTTCATCAATTCCAAATTTGTTTTTGATGTAATTTCTTAATATGTCCATATTTGTTAGTCTTTAAAGAATTCCGAAATACTGACATTAAGAGCATTAGCTAATTTTTCAACAACAGTAATAGATACATTCCTTTCTCCTTTTTCGATGCTTGGAATATACGTTCTGTCTAAATCTGCTGATA
>PFVA01000030.1:159-6340 GCA_002790365.1 Ignavibacteriales bacterium CG_4_9_14_3_um_filter_30_11 | reverse complement strand
TCCATGTTGCAAAACTATGACTATGTGGACAGTCATACAACGGACTACTGTCAACATTGGATATTGATTTCACTTTATTTTAATGTTTTTGTATATGGGTGGTGGGTGGGCTTGGGTGTGTCGGCAAAATGAAGGCTCTTTTGGCTTTGCGAAGCATTGGCTTTTGTTTGAGCAATGCCATTATTTGGTCATCCCCGGATAATCCAGCATCAGCACCAGTAATTTCATCACTCATTTATTTTCCTATGTTTTAGTAGTCAGCAATTAGACATCGGCATTTTCGCCAACGGTTTGCGGGTTTAAGAAGTGGCGGATTAAATGCTCGTCACTGTCCCCGCTACAAATGTAAATTAAATGCACGAAACTTTCTGTTTGCTCGTCAGCCTCCATTTCTTCAACTGTCTGAAATTCGTAAATGTGAATTTCCTCTTTGATTTGATTAAATTGTTTGGTGTCATTTGTATTCACAATTTTACAATGCTCCTCACCAAAAACTATAAGTATCTGTGTTTCATTTTCTTTTATTTTTTTCAAAGTTAGTTATTTTTATGTGCAACTGTAATATCGTTTATTTTCGCCGCATTATGAATAAATGTTTGAACCCTCTCAAGTAAAAGTTAAATTGTCTTGCTCTGTGATGCCACAGTCCAGTGTTAGAAGTTTGATTGTGTCGTGTTACGCAAATAGTGTCTATTGGCTCAAAATATTTTTCAAGTCGTTGGTAAAGCAAAAATCCAGTCGGGGTAAATTTCTTTTTTATCCATTGGTCGCCAATGAGCCACGCTACTACTTTATTTGGTCGTAAAATTCTGTGAATTTCTTTTGCAACTTTTTCAAGTTCGTCATAAAATTCTGTCTGCTCGCAAGAAATTTTACCGATGCAGTTTTTGTCGTTGGAATATTTTATGTTGTCGGAATAGGGACTGTCTATGAAAACGAAATCAACGCTGTCGTCATTAAGCGGGATTTTTCTTGCGTCATTTTTTATTATGTCTGGTCGCACAATATTAATGTCGTAGCCGATAACTTTTCGTTTCAATTCTTTTGCCACATCAATAGTTGTCCCGCTACCGCACATCGGGTCAACAACCAAATCATTTTCTTTTGTATAGCGTTGCAATAAATTCCAGATTACAAAAGCAGGGGTTACTCCGTTGTATTTATTGTTGCCGTGTGGTGTGTTTCCGTAATTCTGTGTAGGAAAATCCCAAAGAGTAGTTGATTCTAAAACGAGCTCCATTTCTTTTTTCATTTACAAAACGAATTCTTTTTTAGATTCTGCAATATAATTTCTTTTACTTAATTCTTGTAAATGTAACCAAGTTCCATTTGAAAATTGTTTATAGAAATCTTCCTCGTTTTGAAAATGTTTTTCTAATTCAGAAACTGATGGGATTTTTTCCATCTCAAGTTTTAAATTTTCTTCATCAATTAATTGTAAAATACTTTCGTGAAGTATAGCAAGGTTTTCATAAACAGCATTGTGCTTTAAACCGCTATTAAAAGAAATAAACAATAAGTATTTCATCTGATTAGTTTTTTTAAGTCGTCAATAAATTTATCAAACATTTTTACTTTCCCGCTTTCTTCAATGTTGGTTTCACTCAAAACACAACTGCCGTCTAAATCAATTTCAACTATTGCTCTACCTTTCTTTGTTGGAGTTTTTATTGTTAGGGTTCCGTCTTCATCAGGAGTAACGAAATAAACTTTAATATGCTTGGTAACTTCATCCGAAGCAAGTTTGATTTTCCAATAACCAGTTTGTGCAATTCTTTCTCTCAAAGTTACTTTGCTTGAAAGCACAGCAACAATTTTACTGTCTTTTGGATTGAAAATAATAATATCAACATCAGGAAGGTGAGAACCAAACTTACCATAGTCAATAAGTAAATTTCTTTTTACTAATCCCATTTCTTTTGAAAGATTTTCTCCGTTTGTTCTTTCAAGAGAATTTCCATTCACAACTTCAAGCCCTAAACTTCTAACTTCATCAACGATTATAAACTCAATTAACTTTTCAAGATTTTTTCCTTTGAATGCTCTCCAAGATTGTTCGTGGTCGTCTCCTTGAAAATCTTTTTTGTGTTGTGCTTTTGCTTCTCGCAAAAGATTTGAGATGTGCCGATATGCTTCTTTTCCAAATTTCTCTTTCTTCTTTTCGTATAATGCAATGAGGTCTTTGATTGTCATAATTTTTCCATTATTAAAATATATTCTGTCGGATAAGCCAATTTTAGATTTTTATCATTCGCTTTTACAAACTGTCCCGTTTCGTTGTCTCTTGTTGATGGCAACATTTTAGAGGGAATTTCTCTGTGAATAACATCGTGTGTTTTGAAGCCGATATTTTCAAATTGTTCTTGGAAAACTTCTGCATTCAAAATATTTACTCCTTGAAATTGCGTATTGCCAATGACAATGCAAGCCCTACCACCTTTTTTTAAAACCCTTTTCATTTCAACAAATGTTTCCAGCAAATCAGCAAAATAATTTTTTACTTCTCTGCCTTTTTTATTCTCTCCTAATTGTAAAACAATTTTCTCTGCCAAAGAACTTTTTAAATCAATTTTTTCTCTGTCTGTGTAAGCACTGCCGATAAATTTTTTTCTGAATTCTGCTAACTTGCTTAAATACCCAAACCACAATGAGGGCAACTGATGAAGGTCGGCATATTCGTACGAAGTAACATAGGGAGGACTTGTAACAATTAGCGTTGCTTTATTTTTTTCGCAAGGTTGGTTGCGTGAGTCACCGCATTTTACAACTCGGAATTTGTCAATGTTCTGTTTTATTTTTGGATTTAGAATTTTATCAAACTCTAAATGTCTCTTAATCATTTTCTTCGACTGATTGATAAATAAAGTCAGAGGTTCGTAAATTTTTTTTTGTTGGTCTCGTGTCGGCTTTACACTTTTTTGCAGCCAGATTGAACAAGATTTTAGAATTTGTGCAAAGGCAATTAGAAAAAAATCTTTGATGTCATTATTTTTTATTTCTAAAATTCTTGCAAAGATGATGGATAGTTTTTCTTTTTGCTGTGGCAAAAACCAGTAATCAATTCTTTCATTGCGTGGTAAAATAGTTTCTGCTTTTTTCAGAAAGTAATCATATTGTCCGTTTAATCTGTTTTGTAAATCAAACTCAACTTTACTGAACTCTTGCAAAAGTTCCGCTGTCTTAATTGGAGTTGTCTTGACTTTTGCAATTAAATATGCAATGTCGTTTATGTCTGTCCCAATTCCAATTCTGTTATTAACAATTGCTTCTACAACAGTTGTCCCGCTTCCTAAAAATGTGTCAATGACGATGTCGTTCTCGTTACTGTGTTCTTTTATCAGTCGTGATGCAAGTTGCGGGATAAACTTTGCGGGATAAGTATAGTAACCGTGAGTAATGTAGGAAGTGTCTTTGATTGACTTGTCGGAAAATGACCAAGAGTAGTCAATAGGAATAGTTGAGAGGTCTGTCCGTTCTAAAAGTGTCGTGTCGTTCATTTTTATTTTTTCTAGTTGTTAAAGTTACAATTTTTTTGCCGATGAAAAATAGTCGTGTCGTTTTTTAAAATTGCCGATAACATTTTTCAGCTACGCCAAGGAGCAACTGATTCTATTAAATGTTCTCTAAATATAAACATAGTTTCCTTAAATAAAACTTTAATCCGAAGCTAGAACTTGCTCTTGGGCGTAGGTGATGTTATAGGTTTGATGGCGCCATCATGCCCAGCATGGCTCACGATCACTTGCTCACGAAGAACGCTCACGGCTGCTTTCTTCACTTTGAATTTCCCATAAATAATTGCTTCATCATTTCGCCATTCAATAGTGTTGAGCAACTTTCCCAAATAATTGTCGGCTTGTTGTCGGTTGAATAATTTGCCGTAATAATTTACTGTTCCGTCTTTTGGCAACCAATTTTTTGTTTTGTCTATGCAGTTCTCAAATAAATCCATTCTTCCACTTTTTATATTCGTCTTTCATACAATGTCCGCAAGGACGGAAACCGTTTTCAACGGCTTCTTTTTCCGATGAAAAGAAAATCCTGTTTCCCCTTTTCATTTTCTTGCCCGAAGAACAAGACAAAGTTCCATAAATTTTTAGTTTACGGTTTCCACCAAAATAAATTTCCCCCTGTTTGAGTTTGTAATGCAAATCGCTGGCCGATATTTCGCTGTGCCTTATCATTGCTAACTTATGGCATCGTGAAAAATAATGCCCAAAGTGTAGCGTTCTCCGCTGTGGATTTCACTAACACCGTGTTTCATATTTACCCGGTAATAACCTTTCGTTCCTTTTTCGGGTTTGAAGTTGGTTGTAAAAATCAACAAATCGCCTTTCTTTGGTTTCAGCACAATGGCTTTGGATTGTGCTCTCGGTATTTGTTGTGTCAGAACAAATTCTCCGCCTGTAAAATCTTTGTCAGGTTCGTTCAAAAACAAAACGGTTTGTATTGGGAAGTAAATATCTCCGTATAAATCTTGATGTAGCGTATTGTGTCCGCCTTTGCCGTATTTCAAAATTAAAACCGTTGCTTTTTGCTGATTATTTTCTTGGCATTGCTGCAACAATTCCTGATGTGTTTTCGGAAATTGTCTGTCAATGTTCAACGCCTTGAACCAAAGATTTGCAATCAGCACAAGGTGCGGATAAATTTCAGTTCTGATTTGCTGAATAAGTTCGGGTAACGGATAGTTGAAATACTTGTATTCGCCCAATCCAAAACGGTAGCGTTCCATTACTACCTTTTTTCTGTATGCGTTTGAATTGTCGTAATTTTGTATCAGTTCGCTACATTCTTCGTCTGTCAGAATGTTTGGAATGATTGCAAAACCTTTTGCGTGCATTTTCTCGGATACAGAGTTCCAATCAATAGATGTCAAGACTTTCATTTTATAATTTTGCTATGTCCAATAAAATCTCACACAATTCTTGCGGTTTGCTGAAAAATGGTGAATGACTTGTATCTATTTGATATACTTTTTCGCAGGGCGAATCATTTTGCATCTTTCGCTGAAGGGCAAGTGTTACGGCTCTATCCTGCAAACATTCAATATAAATTCTAGGGATTTTTCCGTAACCATTTTCGGATAGTTGTAGTTTTTCAAAGCCACCTAAATTGGGTTCAGGAGATAACAATACATTTGCCAATTCTGTAATTTCATCCGGGCAGTCGTGATACAATGCTTTTTTGAAAATGTGCGGACTTAATTTGTGCGTTTTCAATTTTGTAGGCAACAAATAACTGAAGAGATGTTTTTTAAAACCTATGAAATTTCTATTCAATTGAATCGCTCGCTTTATATCAATTTTCGGAACTACATTTTGCATTACTAATGATTCCGTATCTAAAAGAGCATAATCCATCATTGATTTTCCGTTAGGAACGAGATATGAAGCAAGATAAATTAGCTTTTCTATTTTCTCGGGACATTGCTCCGCTACTTGCGATATTACAATTCCATTTCTGCTATGTGCCAATAAAATTACTTTGCCTTTCACATTGTTAAGGGCGGTTGCGATTTTGTTTACACAATCATTAAAAGTTACGGTATGTAATTTTTGTTTATCTATTCCGTGTCCGGGCATATCTAAACTTATTGCTTTGTGTCCGTTTTTTTCAAGAATTGGAACAACCTTGTGCCAATTCCAAGCACCGTGATACGAGCCGTGTATTAAAACAAATGTTTTCATCTTTCAATTATTTTAATGTAAAATTCCGTATCATTTGGATAACAGAAAACCCGAAACTTGCTACATTTCCAATGAGGCAGTTTTCGCACTTTCCCAACCAATGATTGCAGTTTTTCGGGTGTTTCCCCACATATATCCGCCAATGTTACCCGATGACTGAATAACACGATGGCAAGGAATGAGAAACGCAACAGGATTGCTTCCGATAGCCGTGCCAACGGCTCTAGAAGCTTTTGCATTGCCGATTTTTTCGGCAATGTTTCCGTAGGTGGAAAGTTTTCCCATTGGAACTTTCAACAAGGTTTCCCAAACTTTCAGTTGAAATTCCGTTCCTTTCAAATGCAATTTTATTTCTGGTAATTTGCTCCAATCGTTTTGAAAAATGAACAAAGCATTTTGCTGAATCAAATCTAATTTTCGCTGAAAAGTTGCATTAGGAAATTTTTGTTTCAGCTCGTTCAATGCGTTGATTTCATCATCGTTAAAAGCCA
>PFVA01000030.1:0-147 GCA_002790365.1 Ignavibacteriales bacterium CG_4_9_14_3_um_filter_30_11 | reverse complement strand
CTTTTGATGTGGAAGCCACGATGAGATTTCCAAAAGGGCTTTCGGCAAAACTGTAATTGATAGAAAGGTTTTTCGCACCGTTCTTGTATTCTGCAGGAGTCATTCCTTCAATGTTGATGAAAAGGTCGTGCAGTCGTCCTGTACCTG
>PFVA01000174.1 GCA_002790365.1 Ignavibacteriales bacterium CG_4_9_14_3_um_filter_30_11 | reverse complement strand
TAGCGGCCTTCGGCAAAAAATTCATTCCCAATGAATTTTTTGGGATAATTATAAAGAATAGCGATACAGAAGCTATGTACAAAATTATACAGTATTAATTTTATGATATGAATGTTAAAATCCTCCCAATTAAAAACACCATTTTCGTATTTTAGCACAATCCCATCAGCAAAATAAATGTGATTGGTATCTGCAGCCCATATTCCCTCAATTCCGTCTGAGTCAAATTGTCTTCCAAACCCGCCCCCCCCTTTGTTCCATCCCAACTAACAATATTTGTTCTACCGGAAGTACTTGTTACATCCACCCATCCTACTGCCCAAATATTGTTCTTGTTAAACACCCATACATCGTTAAAATTGCTTGAGGCGCATCCGCTTCCGAACTCAAATGTTTCAAATGTAAAGTTTTGTGTTGTGCTGTCAGGCTCAACCGGAGGTGGGTCTGCTGCAGGAAAACAAGGCAAAGGTTAAGGAAAAGGCAAAGAGGAGAAGAAAGAGACATAGCTTAATTTTTGTTCTCATTTTATTGACTCTGTTATAATAGCAGATTATAGAAAATAGTTGTTTGTTTGCACAAATTATACAACAAAAAATTATGCTAAAAAAGAAATATTGATTTTGTCCTAAATTTAAAGTGTATGGTTTTTCCTTATGCAAAAATTACCTTTTTTATAAGTAAATATTACCAAGTGTAAAATTATTTTACAATTGTTCTTTTTTAAAATCCCCGATATTTTTACTTGTCAGCAGTAGTGGAAAACACTGAGAATTTATATTTGAGAGATAAAAACAAAAATCTATTAGAAAAGTATAAAGATTCTATAATATTTTTCTATTTTTAACACTCAAAACATAACAATATTTAATTGAAATAGATTTTGAAAGAAAGTAAAAATAAAATAAAGCAAATCCTCCAAAACCCTGAAGCTATGATAAGAATGTATGCTGTAGGTGCGTTTCCTATGGCAGATTCAAAAAAGAAAGAAATAAATTGGTATATGCCGGAGATTAGAACTGTTATACCTCTTAATAATTACCGCATTCCTCGATCATTAAAAAAATTTCTTGCTAATTCTGATTTTATTTTTAAATTTGATTCAAAAATTAAAACTGTAATAAAATCCTGTGCAGAAAGAAAAGAAACATGGATATCTGATGAATTGATTAAAGCATATTCAAGAATGGAAAATTCAGGATATATTCACTCGGTTGAGACTTACATAAAAAATAAACTTGTGGGCGGACTTTACGGAATATCATATAGAGGTGCGTTTTTTGGTGAGTCAATGTTTTCAAAAATTCCACAAGCATCAAAAACAGCATTGGTAAAACTAATTGAACATTTAAACAGCAAAAATTTTTCATTGCTTGATGTTCAATATACAACCCCACATTTAGCAATGTTTGGTGCAAAAGAAATTTCTTTTACTGAATATACAAAGATGCTAGAACTAGCTTATAAAAGTGATTGTGTCTTTTAGCAAACAAATATTTTATATAAGCATTAATTTTTTCTGAGGTTTGGAAATAAATTCTGCTCCATCTTTTCTAACAATCACTTCTTCTTCTAAAGTAGAAACACCGTAACCAGCAACTGGAACTCTTGGTTCAATTGTGTAAACTTGGTTTTCTTCCACTCTCATATAAGGTGTTTGTCCGTATCGTTCCCAGCGTGGTAAAAGTCCGCCTCCTCCATCGTGTACTTTTCTTCCAACTTGATGACCAAGTCCATGCGGATATTCTTCATAACCTTGTTGGATAACATAACTTCTGGCTATATCATCCATTTCGCATCCAAGAATACCCGGTTTTAATTTATCGGCAACCATTTGTATTGCATCTCTAATTACATTAAACCCTTTTTGAACAGGTTCAGGTGCATTTGTTTCATCGTCTTTTAAAACATACCAGGTTCTCTGCAAGTCCGAACAATATCCTTTATACTCAATTCCAAAATCAATATTTACCATGTGACCTTTTTTTACTTTTTTATTTGTTGGTCCAGAATGTGCGCTTCCTGCATCGGGTCCTGTAAAAACAGCGGGACAGTGATCTTCATCCCAAGCTAAACCATACCCTTTTTCTTTAACAATAGATTTTATGTAATTACCAATTTCAATTTCAGAAACACCTGGTTTAATAAACTTTGTTACTTGATCAAAGATATCCAGAGTTTTATCCACAGCATCTTTCATTATTAAAAATTCTGTGTTAGATTTTCTTCCCTTTAATGCAGAAACTATTTCTTCAGATGAAACTAATTTTTTCTCAAATCCGGTTCCTTTCAAATGTTCAATTAAATTGAGATAAAGTCCATAAGGTAATCCGTCGGCTAATACTGAATTCTTTGAATAATTTATTGCAATTTTATTTGGTTTATTTTCTTTTAAAAAATTAACTAAAGGTTCTTTTACTGATTTTAAATAGCCTATAACATTATCAAATTGACCGTTGCCTTTATAGTTATCTTCTTCTAATGATCCTACTATTGCAGTTGTTTTTCCTTTTCTGTCTATAATAAATGCGGACTGCCATGTACAGTTTTTTCCTATGACAATTTCAATGGTAGGATCCTGCATTATTGAACTCTCCCTAGCAAAGATCATCCACATATCAATGTCTTTTTCTTCCAAAATGGTAGCTGCTTGTTTTATCTTTTCAATCATTATTTTATTAGACATAATTTTGCTCTTTGTTATTAAATATTATTTGTAAAATTATCAATTATGTTCACAATTTACTAAAAATCGAAAAGAATAATTGAAACAAATAATACTATTTATCTAAATAAATATTTAAGTTTGGTAGCCAAATTAATGTAAGCTATTACATTAATTAAAGTAATATTGATTGTATGGAAGTAATGATGCAAGATTACTTATCTCGTCTTACATTCCTATAAAATATTTAAGTAAATATTTAAAAATAAATTTTATTCTTAGAGGAATTTATGTCTGAATATATCGAAAATGTATTAAATAATGTTAAAGCTCAAAATCCAAATGAACCGGAATTTCATCAGGCCGTCGAAGAAATGTTGATTTCTCTTGAAGTAGTATTAGAAAGACATCCTGAATATAAACACGCAAAAATTTTAGAAAGAATGGTCGAGCCTGAAAGAAGTATTTCATTCAGAGTTCCATGGATGGATGACCAGGGAGAAATACACATTAACCGTGGTTACAGAATTGAAATGAATAGTGCAATTGGGCCTTACAAAGGTGGTTTAAGATTTCACCCATCTGTTACAAGAGGTATTTTAAAATTTTTAGCATTTGAACAAGTATTCAAAAACAGTTTAACCACTCTACCAATAGGTGGTGGTAAAGGTGGTTCTGATTTTGACCCTAAAGGTAAAAGCGATAATGAAGTTATGAGATTTTGTCAAAGTTTTATGACCGAACTTTTTAGGTATATTGGTCCAAATGTAGATGTACCTGCCGGTGATATTGGTGTTGGCGGTAGAGAAATTGGCTTTTTATTCGGTCAATATAAAAGATTAAAAAATGAATTTACAGGTGTTTTAACCGGTAAAGGAATAAGCTGGGGAGGTTCTCTAATTCGTCCCGAAGCTACGGGGTATGGTGCTGTATATTTTGTAAATGAAATGTTAAAGACCAAAGGTGAAGAAATTGAAGGAAAAACTTTTGCCATTTCAGGATTTGGTAATGTTGCCTGGGGAGCTACAAAAAAGATAGACCAACTTGGAGGAAAAGTAGTTACTCTTTCCGGACCGGATGGATTTATTTATGACAAAGATGGTATTAATGGTGAGAAAATTGATTATATGCTGAAATTAAGAGCTAGTGCTAATGACAGAATAAAAGATTATGCAGATAAGTATAAAGTTGATTTCTATGAAGGTAAAAGACCTTGGTCAGTAAAAGTAGATGTTGCTATTCCTTGCGCAACTCAAAACGAAATAATGGAAGATGACGCAAAAGAATTATTAAAGAATGGTTGCATTTGTCTTTGTGAAGCAGCAAACATGCCTACAACTCATGAAGCATATAAAATAATTGAAGAGTCACATATACTTTTTTCACCTGGCAAAGCATCAAATGCCGGCGGTGTTGCTACATCTGGTTTAGAAATGTCACAAAACAGTATGCGTTTTCCTTGGTCAGCTGAAGAAGTAGATACAAGGCTGCATGAGATAATGACAAGAATACATGATACTTGTGTTGAAACTGCTGAAAGATTTGGAACACCGAATAATTATTTAAACGGTGCTAATATAGCAGGATTTCTGAAAGTAGCAGATGCTATGATTGATCAAGGATTGGTATAGTATTCTTTAGTTAAAATAAATCTGCTTATATTTATATAAATTAACTCATTAAACAAGTAAATATTTTTAAAGCATGAGTAAGATTGTAAGAAAGCAGAGAGAAGAAGTTTTTGGAGATCGCATTAAGAAATTCCAAAAATTAATGCGGTTTAAAATAAGAGAGATATTACTTGTTTCCAGTATATATGACAATTATATCTTTGAAGAAGACGGCCGCCTTTATGAACTTATCAGAAAAGAATATCAAAACCTAAACCTAAGTCAATCTCCTGAAATTACACATGTAACTACCGGTGAAGAAGCAATTGAACTTGCCCTTAATGACGATAGCTATGATTTAATAATTACCACACTCCATATTGAAGATATGCATGTAATCCAATTTGCACAGAACATGAAAAAAGCCGGAATTGATACCCCAATAATTCTACTAGCTTATGATAATCAGGAAAGAAAAGAATTAGTAACCAATTATGATACATCCATATTAGAGAGAATTTTTATTTGGCAGGGTGATTATCACTTACTAATTGGTATTATAAAATATATTGAAGATAAATATAATGTTGAATACGATACATTTATTGCCGGTGTTCAATCAATAATTTTGGTTGAAGATAATGTAAAATTTTACTCTTCCTATTTACCACTTATTTATACAGAGATATTTAAGCAGTCACAAAGATTAATTTCTGAAGGTATAAACCTTACTCACAGATATTTAAGAATGAGAGCCAGACCAAAAATTCTATTATGCACTACTTTTGAGGAAGCCGAGGGATATTTTGAAAAGTATAAAGAGTTTGTCTTGGGAGTAATTACAGATATTAATTTTAAACATTATAATGTTAGGGATTCAGAGGCTGGATTTAAGTTTGCTAATCATGTAAGATCTTATCAAAAAGATATTCCTATATTGTTACAGTCTAGCAATATTGAATTCAAAAAAAAAGCAAATGAAATAAACGCTTCTTTTTTATATAAAAATTCTCCTCGTCTTTTGCACGATCTAAGACAATTTATGATGGACAATTTCGGTTTTGGGGATTTTATTTTTCAACTTCCCGATGGAACAGAGGTAGCTAGAGCTGGGAATTTAAAATCATTAGAAGAAAAGATAAGAACTATACCGGATGAATCTTTACTCCATCATGGGCAAGGTAACCATTACTCAAAATGGCTAAAAGCTAGAACAGAATTTTATCTTGCTCATAAATTAAGACCTATAAAAGTAACTGATTTTAAAGATGTTGCAGATCTTAGAAAAACATTAATTAAAGAATTAAAAGATTATCTGGATTTTAGACAGCAAGGAATAATAACTGATTTTGATACTGAAACTTTTGATTCTAAATATAGTTTTTCAAGAATAGGAGGCGGACTATTAGGCGGAAAAGCTAGAGGTTTAGGATTCATTAATTCACTTATTTATAACTATGGATTAAAAAATAAATTTAAAGATATAGTTGTAACAGTTCCCTCCTCCATCGTTTTAGCAACTTCAGTATTTGATCAATTTATGGAAATGAATCAACTTGAGAGCTTTGCCATAAATGAAACTGATGATATAAAAATTGCAAAAGAATTTATAAATGCTAAAAAATTTCCTTTAGATATTACACAAAAACTGATGCTGTTTTTGCAGAAAGTAAAAGTTCCACTTGCTGTAAGATCTTCAAGTTTACTAGAAGATTCACAATTCCAACCTTTTGCAGGCGTGTATCAAACCTATATGATACAAAATAGCGTAGATGATCTTGAAACAAGATTTATTGAATTATTAAATGCGGTAAAAGCAGTTTATGCATCAACTTATTTTAAAAAAGCCAAGGATTATTTAGAGTCAACTTCTTACAGATTAGAAGAAGAGAAAATGGCTGTAATTATACAACGACTTGTAGGTAACAATTATCAAGAAAGATTTTATCCTAATATTTCAGGCGTTGCAAAGTCTTACAATTATTACCCTATACCTCCGCAAAAGTCATCAGATGGAATTGCTGATGTTGCATTAGGTTTAGGCAAAACAGTTGTTGAAGGTGGAAACTCAGTAAGATTTTGTCCGAAATATCCACAGCATTTATTACAATTTTATTCAGCAAAAGAAACCTTAAAAAATGCACAAAAAGAATTTTATGCTTTAGATACAAAATCAACTAGTAATTATTTTCAAAACACAAATGAAGATCCTCTTTTAAAAAAATATGAACTAGATGTTTCTGAAAGTGATGGAACACTTAGCAACTTAGGCTCAACATATTCTCCTGAAAATAATGTTGTTTATGACGGCATATCCAGGCAAGGTACAAGAATTGTAACTTTTTTACCAATTTTAAAACACAGCACATTTCCACTTAGTGAAATAATTGATACGATTCTTGAATTGGGTTCTTGGGCTATGGGAACTCCAATTGAAATAGAATTTGCTGTCAATTTTGATGTAAACAAAGGAAAAGTTAAAGAATTTTGTATGCTTCAAATGCGTCCGTTAGTAATAAACAGCGAAAAAGATCAAGTAACAATTTCTGATATAAAAGAAGAAGATACTATTTGCAGAAGTTCACAAGTATTAGGTAATGGATTAATAGATAATATTTATGACATAATTTTTGTTGATAAAAATAAATTTGAAAGAAAAAATACAAAAGAAGTAGCACAAGAAATAAATTATTTCAATAAAAAATTATTAAAAAAGAAAAGTCCGTATATACTAATTGGTATGGGTAGATGGGGTACATTGGATCCCTGGTTGGGAATTCCGGTTACTTGGGATCAAATTTCCGGAATATGTACAATTGTTGAATCTGTTTTTAAAGACCTAAGTGTTACACCTTCACAAGGAACTCATTTTTTCCACAATTTAACTTCAAACAGAGTTGGTTATTTCAGCATAAATCCTTTCACAAAATTAGGGTATATTAATTGGGATTGGCTTTTTTCACAAAAACCCGAAGAAGAAAAAAACTTCTCAAAACATCTGCATTTTGATAATCCTTTACAAATAAGAATAAAC
>PFVA01000091.1 GCA_002790365.1 Ignavibacteriales bacterium CG_4_9_14_3_um_filter_30_11 | reverse complement strand
ATTGGCGCTAGAAATATGCAGAACTATTCTCTCCTTGAAAAAGTAGGTAAAATTAATAAACCTATTTTACTTAAAAGAGGTATGGCTGCTATGGTAGAAGATTTACTTTTAAGCGCAGAATATATTTTGGCACAAGGAAATTACAATGTTATATTATGTGAAAGAGGGATAAGAACATTTGAAACTTCAACAAGAAACACTCTTGATTTAAATTCTATACCTGTAATAAAAAAATTATCTCACTTACCTATTTTTGTTGATCCTTCTCATGGTACGGGATATTGGGATAAAGTTTCCCCGATGAGTTTAGCAGCTATTGCATGTGGCGCAGATGGTTTGATAGTTGAAGTTCACAATAATCCTGATAAAGCCTTATCTGATGGTTCTCAATCATTAACATTAAAAAGATTTGAAAAATTATATTCAAAAATAAAAGAGATAGTACCAATAATTCATAATTGAAAATTAGTAAGAATATGAAACAAAAAAAGAAATATAATCTACCGGATGAAAATGGATATTTTGGTAAATATGGAGGAAGATTTATCCCTGAAACACTTATCACTCCATTAAAAGAATTAGAACTATTTTATAGAAAACTAAAAACAAATGTTTCTTTTTTAAATGAACTTGAAAATTTTAATAAAGAATATTCCGGAAGACCAACTCCTTTAACATTTGCTGAAAATTTAACCAAATATTATGGACGCGGAAAAATTTATTTAAAAAGAGAAGATCTTTGTCACACTGGTGCACATAAAATTAATAATGCTCTTGGTCAAATTTTAATTGCTAAAAGAATGGGCAAACAAAGGATAATTGCGGAAACTGGTGCAGGTCAGCATGGTGTTGCAGTAGCTACAGTATGTGCTAAATTTGGAATGGAATGTACTATATATATGGGCTTAGAAGATACAGTTAGACAAAAACCAAATGTATTAAGAATTGAAATGTTAGGTGCTAAAATATTTGAAGTAAGCTCAGGAACAAAAACTTTAAAAGATGCATCTAACGAAGCAATTAGAGATTGGGTAAGTAATATAGAAAATTCCCACTATATAATAGGCTCTGTTGTAGGACCACATCCATATCCTATGATGGTAAGAGATTTCCAATCTGTTATAGGTGAAGAAACAAAAGAACAGATAAATAATATTGAAGGAAGAAACCCGAATAAAATAGTTGCTTGTGTTGGTGGAGGCAGTAATGCCATAGGGATTTTTTATCCATTTATTAATGATAATGTTGAATTTTTTGGCATTGAGGCAGCAGGTAAAGGATTAAAATTCAAAGAGAATTGTGCAACTTTAACATTGGGTAAAGATGGAATATTTCAC
>PFVA01000252.1:288-7271 GCA_002790365.1 Ignavibacteriales bacterium CG_4_9_14_3_um_filter_30_11 | reverse complement strand
ATTTAATTAAACAACCAGCAGGATTGGTTATGATTGTTTTGATTATCGCTTCATGGTTATTAATCCTTGGTAATGTAAGAATAGGATATAGAACTGAGAATTCAAACAAATATGTTGAGAAAATTAAAACGACCGACTTAAAAATTAGACAGGGTGAAAAAATCTATGAGAGATACTGCATTGCCTGCCACGGCACCGGCGGAAAAGGAGATGGACCAGAAGCTTATCAATTGGAAACCAAACCGACTGACTTTACTTCTGGTAATATCAAATTTAAATCAACTCCCTATGGTACACTTCCCGTTGAGAATGATATTGTGTCGATCTTAAAATCAGGCGTCAGAACAACTGCAATGCTTCCTCAACTTCAATTGAATGATGAACAGATGCATGACATTGCAGCTTATATAATGTCGTTAATGCCTAAAGATCAAAAGACCGGAAAACCTATCGATATAAGCAAAGCTCCTAGCTTGAACACTAGATTATTAGAAAAAGGTAAAAAACTTTTCCAGACTAATTGTATTTCCTGCCACGGCACAGATGCTAAAGGAAACGGCCCATTGTCAAAAACTTTAATGGATTACAAACAGCATCCTGTTCATCCTGCTGACTTAACCCTCAGACCATTAAAGCGCGCCAATACGCCGGAGAGAATGTACAGAATAATTTCAACCGGGATTGAAGGAACTCCAATGCCTCCTTTCCTGCAGGTGTTAAAATCCAAAGAAAGGTGGGCTGTCGTTGATTATGTTGAGTCATTAAAAAGCGGTTACGTTTCATCAAATAATAACGAGATGATGGGTGGTATGATGAAAGGAATGATGAAGCACAGGTTCGTAGGCGAAGAGTTTAAGGGCATGAGAATTGATATGGCTGCCGCCCGAGCCTGGATGATGGGCAATATGATGGGCAGATAAGTTTTTTTATAAAATAACAGGAGATATAAAATGGAAAGAATAAATAATGTTGATGTACAAAATGTTCAATCTTTTGAAACTTAAATTAAGAATGATCCAGCTGCAGCTAAAAAAACACAGGTGGTTGAAGGAGAATGGATGCTTGAAAACGGGGATGTTCAATTTCAGTCAAACATAAAATTTGAAGGCGGTGAAACAGTCTTTAAAGTTGACAACCCTACATTTATGGGCGGCGGAGGTAAATTACCCGGACCTATGCATTACTGCTTTTATGGATTAGCGTCCTGCTATACCGGAACATTCGCAACCATGGCTGCTATGCTGGGGGTCCAATTAAAGAAGCTGACAACCAAGGTAGAAGCTGATGTCAATTTCTCCCGTGTATTCGGGGTAAGCGATGTGCCGACAATTGAAGAAGTCCGTGTTACCCTGCGCGTGGATAGCGATGCGCCGGAAGATATAATTAAGGAAGCGGAAAAGTTAGCCTTAGAACGGTGCCCTGTTGTATTTACTTTAAGGAATCCTGTAAAACTTGTCCCGAAGCTCGAAATTTCGTAGCACTATCTTGAATCAAATCATTAGATTAAAAAGGAGAAATTAAATATGATGAATGGATTTAGCTGGGGCGGAATGTGGTTCGGATGGATTTTCTGGCTGCTTCTGCTGGCAGTTATAATTTGGGCAGTTGTCGCAATTACCAACAACAATAATCGTAAACAGCAAAACTATTTTCCCCGCGAAGAAGATGCTTTGGAAATTTTAAAGAAGCGCTATACCCGCGTTGAGATAAATAAGGAACAATTTGAACGAATAAAAAATGATTTACATTCTCGATTACTTATCGGTAAAAAAATAAGTTAGATGCAAAATAAGAACGACAATAATATAAATGTGCAATTCGATATTAATACAAAAGGGAAAATAAATGAGGCTTAAAAAACTTACGTACTTTTCAATCGATCATCCGAAGTTGGTGATCGCCCTAACTTTAATAATTACCGGACTGTTTCTGTTTCAATTCCCTAAAGCTCATATTGATACCGATCCGGAAAATATGCTTGAAGCCGATCAACCGGACAGAGTTTTCTATGACCTACTCAAGGAGGATTTTGGAATTAGGGACATGATCGTGCTGGGCATTACCGATGAAACCGGTATCTTCCAACCTCAAACGCTTGGTAAGATAGCACGGATAACTAATGAAATTCTGAAAATTGACGGCGTTATCGTAGAGGATGTTATCAGTTTTACTACTACCGACAATGTGACTTCCGAGGACAGCGTGATGCAGGTGCGCCGCATAATGGAAACAGCACCACAGACAACCAAAGAAGTTGAAGTCATAAAGACAAGTGTTTTTGGTAATCCTCTTTTTGTGGAGAAACTTGTATCTAAAAATGGAAATGCTGCCGCAATCTATATCCCTATCCGTCAAAAAAATATGAGTTATAGTATTTCCCAAAAAATAGAATCCATTGCACAAAAAGAGCTGGGAAAGGATCAAAATTACTATATAGCTGGGCTGCCGGTTGCCGAGGATACTTTTGGTTATAAGATGTTTACTCAAATGAGCATTCTAGCACCGCTTATTGGTCTGGTAATCTTTTTATTGTTGTTCTTTCTATTTCGAAAAAGCTCTCTCATAGTTCCGCCAATGATTATGGCTATGTTCAGTGTGATATGGGGGATGGGTTCATTGATCGGTTTAGGTTTTACAGTACACATAATGAGTTCAATGATCCCCATTTTTTTAATGCCTATTGCCGTGTTAGATTCAGTACATATTCTAAGTGAATTTTACGATCGTTATCCCGAATTAAAAGACAGAAAAAAAACTCTAACAGAAGTCTTCGATAAACTTTTTACACCAATGTTCTATACTTCGATAACTACAGCCGTCGGGTTTGCTTCTCTTACCCTGGCTGATATACCACCTGTTAGGGTATTTGGCGCTTTTGTAGCATTTGGTGTTATGGTTGCATGGATTCTAACTGTAATGTTTATTCCTGCATCCATCATGCTGATTCATGAAAATAAATTAATTTCTAAAGTTGTAAAAAATACCAAAAAAGATTCTCTCTTAACTCATTTCCTTCCCAGATTAGGACAATTTGTTTTTAAACAAAGCCGTTTAATTGTTATAGGTGCCTTATTATTTATGCTTATAGGTATATGGGGTCTTACTAAAATTATAGTCAATGATAATCCTGTAAAGTGGTTCAACAAGAATTCAAAAATACGAGTTGCCGACCGCATTATGAATCAACAATTCGGCGGTACTTACATGGCTTACTTGACCCTTGCAGGTAAGCAACCAAATGACATCAAAAAACCCAAAGTAATGAATTACATTAGTAAGCTGCAAAAATATCTTGAGAGTGAATCGGTAGTGGGTAAAACTACTTCTGTAGCGGATATTATCAAACGAGTAAATTATGTTCTTAAAGGTAGCACGAGTTCACAAAGTGTAATTCCACAAACTCAAAATGAAATAGGACAAGAGTTGTTTCTCTTTTTGATGTCCGGTAATCCAAACGACCTTGATAACTTTGTTAATTATGATTATACAAAAGCTAATATTTGGGTGCAAATGAAACGCGGGGACAACCGGGATATGGAGAATATTGAAAAAGGAGTACAGCAATTTATAGCAAATAATAGCCCCCCCGATGGCGTTAAAATCAGATGGTCAGGTCTTACTTATATCAATAAAGTATGGCAGGATCTGATGGTAAAAGGAATGTTGGAATCAGTGTTGGGTGGATTTATAGCTGTATTTATTTTAATGATTTTCTTATTCCGTTCGCCTGTTTTAGCTTTTATTTCGATGATGCCCCTGACTTTTGCCATTGTTCTTTCTTACGGTCTTTTAGGTTTTATAGGAAAAGACTATGATATGCCAGTCGCTGTTGTCTCATCAATGGCACTTGGCTTATCAATTGATTTTGCCATTCACTTCATTCAACGATTTAGACAAAAATATAAAGAGACAAAAGAATTAGAAGCAGTCAACAATTATATATTTGGAGGTACTGCCAGGGCTATTTCACGTAATGCTTTTGTTATCATTTTCGGATTCATACCTTTAGTGTTCGCTACTTTGGGACCGTACATTACGGTAGGCGCTTTCTTTGCTCTGCTGATGGCATTTAGCGCTTTAACTACATTGCTTCTTTTACCGGCACTAATGCGTATGGTGGGATTTAGATTTATTAAAAATAAAAAAGACTAAAGGTGATACTTATGCAAAAGAGGAAATATATTCTGTCGCTAATTACCATTTTCACATTTTGGAATGTGGGAATATCGATGACACAGAAAAATCTTTCCGGAGAAGAAATCGTAAAGGAATCACAACAGGCGTTTTACTATGCCGGCAAAGATATGCAGGCTAAAGTATTAATGAAACTCATTAGCAAAAATGGGAATGAACGTATCCGTGAGCTGACTATGCTGCGTCTCAATGATAACAATAATGATAAGCAAAAATATTATATGTATTTTCACCAGCCCGCCGATGTTAGAGCAATGACATTTATGGTTTGGAAATATACAGGTAAAGCTGACGACCGATGGCTATATATACCCGCTATTAAACTTGTAAAACGTATCGTAGCCGATGATAAAAACTCAAGTTTTGTGGGTTCTGATTTTAGCTATGAGGATGTCTCCGGTCGTGACATATCAGATGACATACATACACTGAAAAAAGAAGAGAAGATAAACAGTAGAAATGCATTTGTTGTAGAGAGCGTACCTAAACAAGCGTCAGGCGCTTACTTTAGCCGTAAAGTTTCATGGATTGATAAAGAAACATTCCTACCACTGAAGGAGGAGTATTACGATAAACGAGGTGATTTATATAAGACATTCACTGCCGATAAGATAGAGAATATTCAGGAAATCCCAACTATTATGAAGCGAACTATGCTGGACACACAAAACGGGCATCGTACCGAGGTTAGTTTTACTAAAGTAAAATACAATGTAGGATTGAGAGACAACCTTTTTTCCGAACGTTATCTACGTAATCCGCCCAGGGAGTGGATCAGATGAAATGGTACTTAAAACTAATATCAATCATATTATTTTTTTTACTTTCCAGAGTACTACAAGCACAAAATTTTACTATTCACGGGTTTGTCCAGGCTAATTATTCAATGCGTACAGCCAGCACCAAAGGGTTAAACAATCGCCTTGGAAATCCATATCCCGATTTCCTACTCGGTGATGAAAGAATGCAAATTGAAGTAAACCGGTTTAGTACTGTAGCAGGTTTGTTAGGAAAGGTCGACTTATTTTATGACGCTGTTACTAAACGCGCTAATGTTGAAATTCGTGAAGCTTATATAGATTTATACCTGGAAAAATTTGATATTCGTACCGGGCGTCAAATAATTACCTGGGGCGTTGGAGATCTGGTTTTTATTAATGATGTGTTCCCTAAAGATTGGGTTGCCTTTCTTTCTGGAAGACCTTTGGAATATCTAAAATTTGGGTCGGATGCAATCAATGTAAATTACTATGGGGAATTTATCTCTGTGCAAGCTATTGCCATTCCTTTTTACCAGCCGGATATTTTGCCAGAGAACAATCGTTTGACAGCTTACAACCCTTTCCCCGGTGCTAAATCTAATATCGAAGATTTTCCAGAAAATACCGTGCAAAATACTCAATTAGCAGTACATGCATATCGTAATATCGGTAATTTTGATGTTAATTTTTATGCTTACCGCGGTTTTTATACTAGTCCTCCGGGAATAAATTTCAATCAAAATACAGGAATGGAAACTATATTTCACCCCAGGCTGAATGTTTATGGCGCAAGCACGCAGGGAACGTTATTGAGCGGTGTGCTTAGTCTGGAAGGTGGTTACTACGATTCTAGGGACGACGCAGATGGAACAAATCCCGCTATTGAAAATTCCCAGGTCCGTTTCCTTATTGGCTACCAGCAGGCATTCGGTGAAAATTTTACACTTGGGTTGCAATACTTCGGCGAGCAGATTCAGAAGTATTCACAGTATGTTCAGTCTTTGCGACCGGGTTTTCCGCAACGAAAAGAACTGCATCATACCTTAAGTTTGCGTTTGACACAACTTCTGAATTATCAAACTTTGCGGCTTTCTTTCTTCACATTCTACAGTCCTAATGAGAAGGATTACTATGTAAACCCCGAAATTCGCTATGAGTTGGGAGATGGTGTATGGGTTGCTGCCGGAGGCATTATACTTGGCGGAGAGAAGGTTTATACTTTTTTTGGACAGTTTGAGAAAAATGACAATTTATATATAGTATTACGTTATGGATTTTAAAAAAAGGAGAGGCAAAAAATGATGAATGGATTTGGCTGGGGCGGAATGTGGTTCGGATGGATTTTCTGGCTGCTTCTGCTGGCAGTCATAATTTGGGCAGTTGTAACAATAGTAAACAGAAATCAGGGGCACGGTTCTAACAGATATTTTCCTGCACACGAAGATGCTCTTGAAATATTGAAAAAGCGTTACGCACGCGGAGAAATTACCCGCGAACAATTTGAACAAATGAAAAAAGACTTGAATTCTTAACTTGTTTGGCAGCGCTCAATTTTATATAAGGAATTAAGTTCTCTCACAAATTTTAATATTGAGGAAACGGAAATGAAATATAAAAATGTAGTTATTACTGGCGGCGGCATCGGCGGTATTGTTACTGCAAATCATCTTGCTAAACTTCTTCCGAAAAAAACAGAAATAGTTTTGATTGAGAAAAATAAAGACCACTCACTTGCCGCATCCTATTTGTGGTTAATGGTAAATCAAAGAAAGCCTCAGCAAATTATTTCGTCAGTGCGGGCGCTTGTAAACAAATGTGTAAATATTTTGTTTGAAGAAGTGAAACAAATTGATGCGGAAAACAAAACAATAACCACTGAAAAGTCAAAGTTAAATTTTGATTACCTGGTTATTGCTCTTGGCGCCGACTTAGATAAAACACATCTTGATAAACAGCAATTCGGAATTCACAATTTCTTTACATTAGATGGAGCGTCAAAGTTAAATGACGAATTACAGAATTTTAAAG
>PFVA01000252.1:0-276 GCA_002790365.1 Ignavibacteriales bacterium CG_4_9_14_3_um_filter_30_11 | reverse complement strand
CAATTATAGTTTCATCTCTTCCATATAAGTGCCCCGGCGCACCTTATGAGGGCGCAATGCTTATTAATGACTTCCTTAAGAAAAAAAATGGGAATCCCCCAAAGGGGCAAGTATCCCTTCGGGGAAAAAATAATTTCACGGTAAACCTCTATTCTCCGGAACCTCAGCCGTTACCGGTTGCCGGTCCTGAATTGGGAAATTCTGTTAAAGAAATATTAACTAAAAAAGGTATCGGCTTCTATCCGCAAACTCAATTAGCTTCCATTAATTACAGTG
>PFVA01000169.1 GCA_002790365.1 Ignavibacteriales bacterium CG_4_9_14_3_um_filter_30_11 | reverse complement strand
AGCTCATAAATTTTTAGAAGATTTTCTTTATTGAGATCAAAATATTTCATAGGGCAGGTAGATCAACTTTTGAAAATGCTAACATTCTTATAATTCTTAATCGCAGAAAAATCTTAAATGAAAAAGATTTGAATATTCTTTTAGGCCAATTAGATATTTTAAGTAGAAAAATTACAAATTTTGGCAAGTCTTTAAATTAAAAACTCTATGCCCTATACCCTATGCCCCCTAGGCCCTATACCCTAGGCCCTATGCTCTATGCCCTATGCTTAGAGGCAGACTTGCCCGCCTTTGCAGGCTGTTGCAGACAGACTTTCATTACATTCTGCAACACCCCGCCGTGGCTGGAGTCAGAGATCGGAAAGGTGTTTAATTCTGAATTGAAAATTTAGATATCTGATTAAAGCAGTAAGAAAAACCGGCAGGTACATTGAAAGAAAAATATCCTGAGTAAAAATGATAATAGGGAAAAGACATGAAAAAAATGTTGGAATTAGAAAATATTGAAAAGCAAATAGAAAGTTTACCGCCAAAAGATCAACTGAAGCTTGTGGAAAAAATTGCCGTTCTATTAAGAAAATTCGGTCTTGCAACAAAAAGGGAACTGGAATGGAGCGGGCTGTACGGTTTAGGTAAAGGATTGTGGGATGATGAAGATGCCCAAAGTTTATAAATGTTGTTCTAGGTCAGATTAGTATTGTCGATCTTCGTTTTCACCCAACACCCTTAAATGAAGAATCAAAAGACAAGTTCAGAAAGTATCTCTTAAGATACCTCTCTAAACCGGGCTTAACCGGATGAGAGCAGATTAATGGATTTAGAGGTGAAACAAAAGATATCAGCAAAATACATAGATCGATAATGTAAGATTCTTTAATTGATATTGAAACAATTAGTGATTACGGAAAAGCCAATTATAATTATGAGCATTTATTTAGATAGATTCATTTTTTTCAGTATTGTTTATTATATTACAAAGTATGGTTTCTTTAACTAATGGTTTGCAAAAATGTAAATTTTTAATTTATAAAAAAAAACAAAATGCAAATCAATAAAACATTTCTTTATCTAACGCGCATCTTTTTAGATATAACAATATTAATCTTTACATTTATTCTTTCTGCATATCTATCTGTATCAAATTATAATTTCTTTAATAATGTTAACGGACAATTTTTACTCTTATTATTATGTGTAATTTGGGTTTCTTCCTCTAGAAGCACTAAACTTTACGATGATTTTAGGTCTCGTAATTTCAGTCACGAATTAATACCGCTTTTAAGAAATATTTTTATTCAAATTATTAGTGCAATAATTATTTTATTTCTGTTAAAAGAGTACAGATTATCAAGACAATTCATAATCCTTTTTTCAATAATCCTGCTGGTTTCTATTGGTTTTGAAAAATTAATATTGCGTAGAATTATAAATTCATTCAGATCAAAAGGGAGAAATTTAAGGAATTTAGTGATAATAGGTGCTGGCGAAGTAGGTAAAAATTTTTACGATTCTATTTATAACAACCCGCACTTTGGATATAAAATAATCGGTTTTTTAGATGATAAACAAAAAACTTTTCTTAACGGTAAATATTTAGGTAAAATTGAAGAATTGAATGCTATTTTAAGCAAGCAGCAAATTGATGATGTAATTGTTGCTTTACCAAATTATGCCACAGATAAATTAGAGGAAGTAGTAAAAACCTGCGAAAACCACACAACAAGAATTAAAATAATTCCGGATTATTTCAGGTTTGTATCCAACAAATACAGCATATCTGTTTTTGACAAGTTTCCCATAATATCCGTTAGAGAGGAAAGAATAAACGAATTGCATTGTAGAATATTAAAACGCGCCTTTGACTTTACCTTTACCTCTCTTCTTTTTCTTTTCGTTTTTTCCTGGCTTTGGCCATTAATTGCATTGTGCATTAAAATATCTTCACCGGGTACTATATTTTATATTCAAGAAAGGTGGGGCAGAAATAATAAAAAAATAAGAGCTTATAAATTTCGTTCAATGGAAGTTTTTTGTAGTGATGTAGATAAAAACGGTAAATACCAACAAGCTTGTAAAAACGATCCGAGAATAACTAAAATTGGTAAATCTCTTAGAAAAACAAATCTAGATGAACTTCCCCAGTTCTGGAATGTACTTAAAGGTGAAATGAGTATTGTCGGTCCTCGTCCACACCCCACGCAGCTAAACCTGGAATCAAAAGACAAAGTTCATTTATATATGTTAAGGCATTTGGTAAAACCGGGGCTTACCGGATGGGCGCAGGTTAATGGTTACAGAGGGGAAACAAGAGATATCAGCAAAATGCAAAAAAGGATTGACCATGATATTTGGTATATTGAAAACTGGTCATTCTGGCTCGACCTTCAAATAATTGCTCAGACAATGTGGATTATGATAAAGGGGGATCCGAACGCGTATTAGTAGGCAGAAATTAGTAGGGAGTAATGGAATATCCCGTTAAGTAGCTATGTACTTCACGGGACCACCGCAAAGCGGGGCAGGCAGGTTGGAAGATTGCTATATGATGGAATTTTACTGCGCTTTGTTCTATGCTTAGATTGAAGGGCGGAGATGAGACTTGCCCGCCTCTGTGTAATTCTTCAGTATTTGGGTAACAAAATTTGTCTTTTTTGTTCACTGCGGGGCTTTATTATAAACAGCTTTTTTCTAGTTTAGTAAATTCTAATTGAGTAATTGCTTTTTAGTTTTAATGTTCTTTTGTCCCCCCTACATTTCATTGCGGAGGGTAAACTTGATACAAAAGAACACAAAAAATCAAGGCTGAAAATAAATTTCTAAAAATTGTTTCATTCGGCTACAGAAAAATAAATTAATTATTTATCTATGTGGATTTTTATATGGACAACAAATTATTTATTAAATTTTTCTGTTAAACGCCTCATTCAGCAATTTTCTTAACGAAATCTATTTTAGGCCATTTTAAAAAAATCTCTATTTTGTAATATTTTACAACATATCTGTTACCGAATTATTGAAGTTGTACACCTCTGGCGGACTCCTCAGAATGACATTGCCCTCCTTCATCCTCAGAATGGCCCCTAAATGTCATTCTGCAACAGCCTGCTTTGGCGGGGGTAAAAGGGAAAGTGCAGATTGCTGCCTGCCCCTATGGGGAAATGATGAAATCTGAGAAGTGTCCTATCGCTGTGTATCCCGATTTACCGGGAGAAGCCGGGAATTCGGAGCACCAGCATTATAGAATTGATAGTTAATCTGTGATAAATTATATTGATATTAGTTTTAATAAATACATAAAATTGATTACGGGAAGGAGTAAGAGAAATGAGATTTAAAGTAATTATAACTTATGATAAAGATTATAAAGGGTATGTTGTTGATGTGCCGGAACTTAACGGGTGTATGAGCCAGGGTAAGACAATGGATGAGGCATTGAATAATATTAAAGATGCTATCAAAGGTTGGTTAAAAGTGGATACGGAACAGGGAAAATTTAATTCCGAAAACCGGGATGAGGAAAACGAAATATTTTTAGGAGAGGTTTTGGTATAGTGGGTTTACTTTCTAATATCCCGGGTAAAAAAGCGGTAAAAATATTTGAGAGTTTCGGATATATTTTGCACCATCAAACAGGTAGTCATATTATATTATACCATAACAAAACCCACCCTTTCAATTCCCAATCATAAAGAATTAGCACCCGGCTTATTAAGAGGGCTTATCAGGAAAAGCGGGATTTCAGTAAAAGAATTTTTAGAGGCTGGATAAATTTAATCCTTATATAAATAAGCAAAAATGTCGAAGTGAATATAGCGCGATATCCGGTATATTGAGAATTGGTCAATCTGGCTGGACCTTCAGATTATTGGCCTTACTATCTGGCATATGGTTAAGGGGTACCCGAACGCGTATTAGTAAGCAGCAGAAAATGGGGAGTAAGTAGTAAATAGAGTAATGGAATGATGGAAGATTTGAATAATGGAATAATGGAATTTTACTGCGCTTTGTTCTATGCTTAGATTGAATGTCGGAGATCAGACTTGCCCGCCTATATTTGTGCCATATGACATTTTAATGATATTCTTCGTCGAAGCCCTACCTGTTTACCCGTTTACCCGCCTCTGGCGGGAAGAATCTGTTAGAAGAGAAACGAGATTCTCCCTCCTCCTTCGTCGTCGCCAGAATGAATATAGCATCTAACAATTAAACAATTCAGCAATAAAACAATTCAACAATTAAAATTACTTAACTAAAACCAAATATGAATATGAAAAAACAAATAAAATTGTTGTTTACTACTTTCTTCTTACTCCTTACTTCGTACTCCTATTGCCAGACTGTCTACGAGCCGATCACCCACGATGATATTTACAAATTCCTCAACAGAATGGCTCAAAAGTGTGTTATAGAATATAATGACCAGATTAAACCTTTAACCAGAATATACATTGCAGAGAAATTAATGGAAATAAGTAAATATGGTATAAGGGGTAAAATTGTAACTGAAGTTGAAAGAGAAGAACTAGATTTTTATTTAAAAGATTATAGCTGGGAGCGTTCAGCGATCAGCGTTCAGCATTCAGAACAACCAATTAATAATCAAATGACAACAAATGATTCACTATCCGCTGAACATTATACGCTATTTAACTATGACCCCAACGGGCGCTGGCGATTATTTTCTTATTCAAGTGATTTATTTAAAATAAATTTAAGCCCTATTCTTGGTTATCAAAAAGGGAGCAATGACGGTTCAAGTCAATCACACAGATGGAACGGAGCTTATTTTTATGGGTACTTTTCAGATAATATAGGATTTAGTTTTGACTTTAGGGATAATTCAGAAAACGGCGATAAAATTGACAGAACAAAAAACTTTACTCCGGCAACGGGAGTAATTGTTTCAAGATCATCACCATCAAAAATAGAATACAGTGAAGTGCATACAACACTTTCAAAAAATTGGGCTTGGGGTGAAATTACTGTTGGTAAAGATTTTTTACAGTGGGGATATGCTCAAAGTGGTCAGCTAGTACTTTCACAAAAAGCTCCTTCTTTTCCATTTATCAGACTGGATATTCGTCCAACAAACTGGCTAAGCTTCAATTATATTCACGGCTGGCTAAACTCAGATGTAATTGACTCAAATGAAACTTATGCAAGCAAAAGACTTGGGCAAGACAGAACTTTATTCAGAAAAAAATATTTAGCTTCACATACTTTAACAATAACTCCAACAAACGGTCTGGATATTTCTTTGGGAGAATCAATTATTTACAGCGACAGATTTGAAATATCTTATTTAATGCCACTTATGTTTTTCCGCCTGGCAGATCATTATTTAAGTAAAAATAATAATAATGCCGGTGATAATTCACAATTCTTCTTAGGCGTTAGTTCAAGAAATTTTATAAAGAATACTCATTTGTACGGCACTCTTTTTATAGATGAAATTGTTACGGGAAGTATTTTTGATCCTGATAAACAAAGGAATCAACTGGGTTTTACCTTAGGAGGTTCTATAGTAGATTTGCCCGTTGATAATTTAACTTTAACAGCAGAATACACCAGAATTTTACCCTTTGCTTATTCACATTTTATTCCTACACAGACTTATGAAAGTTCCTCATACGGTTTGGGGCACTGGATCGGTTATAATGCAGATCTTATTTACGGAGCTGTTAATTATAGATTTATTCGCGGCTTGCAAGCAACTGTTTGGGGAGAATATGTTCGTAAAGGCGGACAGGGTGTTATTGAACAGCAATATACACTTCCTTCCCAACCATTTCTATTTGGTCTTAGAACTAATCACACTTATTTTGGTGCAGATGTAAAATACGAGCTTATTCACGAACTTTTTGCAAGAGCTAAATTTCTATACCATAAAATTTCTTCAGAGCAAACCAACGGAACATTTTTAAACAACAGCACAACAGAATTTAACTTTGCCGTTTACTATGGTTTATGATTTAGGTAATAAGGTTATACGGGATATGGTAATAAGGTTATACGGGATATGGGAATAAGGTTATACGGGATATGGGAATAAGGTTATATGGATATAAGTGATGCTGTAAGTGAAGAGAATTTAGAATATAATCCAAACAAAGATTTTACTTCATTAAATTGTTGGCAAAAGGCAAGGGATGTAAAACTATTTTTCTATAATAAAATTATTACAATGTTAACTAGCGATGAAAAGTTTAATTTAGGTCTACAGATTAGAAAAGCTGCAGTAAGCACAACTGCTAACATAGCAGAAGGATATGGAAGATATCATTACAAAGAAAGCATTCAATTTTATAGAATTTCACGAGGCTCTTTGTATGAATTAAAAGATCATTTAATTACTTGTAATGACCTTAATTTTATAAATTCAGATATACTAGAAGAAGGAACAAAAATAATAGAAGAAGCAAAAAGACTTTTGAACGGCTATATATCTTTTACTTTTAAAAAGATCAAATAATTATCATTAATCCCTATTGCAACTTTTTTCCTCAATAACATTCTTAAAAAACATAAAAACTTATTACCATATTCCATTATCCCCTGATACCATAAAACCAATTCCTAAAAATCCCCCTCAGCAAGGAATACCCTCCTCCTTACTGAGTTATGAGCCGTAAGTATTTTAATAATATTTACGGCTTTTTTTATTTTAAATTCCCACCAATATTTAACATTTCTTATATCAACAGAAATTATTTACTAGATCAAAATTTGATGAATATTTTTATATTATATAAATAATTAATAAATCAACAACTATGGAAAGTGTATCAAAGTTATGAATTTAATTGGATTATCAAAATATATATAGAACGAAACTGCAACAGAAAATTATTTAATTGAAAAAGGAATTCTTAAAGCTTTTACGAATCGTCCTTATTGTGATTCTGACAAAGTTAAAAATACCGAACTCAATCTGATTAAATGCTATAGTTGTAAGAATGAGTGGCATAAAAGAAAAGGTGGTTTCCTTCAGGGTAAACAATAGTCAGAAAGTTTCTATTTGAATATTGGAAAATAGAGAACAAAGCGTTAAATTTCCAAATAAGTCCGATTGTAATTAACATTACTACCAATTTATCTACTGAGAGTATGAAAAAAACAATTAAAATTTTCATAAGTCTTTTCTTTATTACAACTTTTCTACAAACAAATTTACAAGCTCAATCATTATCTGTGGGTACACCTGTTCTTGAGGATTATTACAGAAGATTACAATTATTAGGTAAAGTTGATGAAGATATTTCATTTGTTATTCGACCACTTTATTCAGATGCCCTAATAAATTTTGATAATGTTTTTTATCCTGAGTATAGGAGTAAAAGAAAGAGATTTAAGAATACAAATAGTTTCTTTGAGTTTGGAAAAG
>PFVA01000037.1:7448-12624 GCA_002790365.1 Ignavibacteriales bacterium CG_4_9_14_3_um_filter_30_11 | reverse complement strand
TAGTATTTTATCCGAAATTGAGACAAAAAAATATATAACTGTTTTCACCTAAGATATTATTATCCGTATAAAGTTTGAACTGTTGACCAAGCTCAATTTTGGATAAAATACTGTTGTGCGAAGCCGTCATAGTTTTGCTATGGGTATTCAATTGTCTCACTTTTTCTTTTTATTTCTTATTTTGTTTTTAGTTATTGTCTTAATTAAAAATATTTTATCGTTAAAATTATTTAATCATAATTAGTCTTAAGTTTTATCGGGCTAATTCATAATTAAATGTTCTTGTTCAATGATAATGAACTTTACCAATTTTAAAAACTTATTTTGATTCTTCAACCATCTTCTATTAAGGAGAACGATTTGCATTCAATGGTATTACCATCATTCTCTCTTCAAGTACCATTCTTCCTTTCTTGCATTTAGGGCATTTGGATGCATCTATATGTTTACCATATTCCAAATTATCAGATTCAACAGTCTCTTTTTCATTTTCATTTACTCCTAATATCTGCTTGCACATTGATAATTTTTCTTTCTTATTTCTGCTGCTTAAAATTCCGTAGTACCGTATTTTGTAAAAATTATTTGGCAGTATGTGAAGTAAAAATCTTCTTATAAACTCTAATGCTTCAAGCGTCATTTCCTTTGTCTCATTGCTGTTTCGGTAGTCTTTGTAACTGAATGTTACTTTTCCACCTTCAATGCATTTTATTCGGTGATTACTTATCGCCACCCTGTGAGTGTATCTTCCCAAATAATTTATAACCTGTTCTGCTCCGCCAAAGGGCTGCTTGCAGTATGTTATCCACTTCTTTGAATATAAATCGTTTAATAGTTTTTGAAACACTGCCGCATTATTTAATCCCGATATACTTCCGTTGAACAACAGCAATTTATTTTTTGATGCTTTCTTAAAGTAAGATAAAAATATCTTCTTGAATAAATCTGATATTACATTTACGTGAATGAAAAAATCTTTTTTCTGATTCTTACCCTTCTTCTTTTCAATCCATTGCTTCCCATCTTCTGATAAACCGCCGCCAGTTACTATGCAATGCAGATGCGGATGTTCCATAAGGTTTTGTCCCCACGTATGAAGCACTGATAATATCCCTGTCTCTGCGCCAAGATGTTTTTTATCTTTGCTTAGTTTTAATAATGTTTCGCTTGCCGCCTTGAATAATATATCATAAACAATCTTTTTGTTCTGTAATGTTATCCGGTTAAGTTCTTCGGGAATGGTAAAGACAACGTGAAAATATTTTACAGGTAGCAGTTCTTTTTTTCTTTCATCTATCCACTTCTCACGTGCAAGCGATTGGCATTTAGGACAATGACGGTTACGACACGAGTTGTAGGATATCCTCTTATATCCGCAACTATCACACTGATCTATGTGTCCGCCAAGCGCAGCGGTGCGGCATTTTTCTATTGAGCCGATTACCTTTAATATATACGCAGGCTGTTTGTACCTTTCAAGATATTCCTTACCGTACTTACGGAATATATCCGCTACTTCGTGTTTACTTCCTGTAAACATTATTTTACAGGGAAGATTATATCAAGCGGATTTGTTATTCTGTCTAATCTATCGCGGGTTATCCTTAGATAAATACTTGTTGTCTTTATACTGGAATGACCGAGCAGCTTTTGTATTGTAAATAAGTCACATCCACTCTCAAGCAAGTGTGTGGCAAAGCTGTGTCGTAATGTATGAACTGTAACAGCTTTAGTAATCTTTGCTTTTTTTTTGATTCCTTAAATGCTCTCTGAAGAGTTGATTGGTTTATCGGCTCGGTTTTGTCTTTACCCGGGAATAACCACTGTTTTGGTCTTTCCCGCCTATAATACTCCCTTAGTTCTTCCAGCAGCTTTACAGATAATATCGTGTAACGGTCTTTGTTTCCTTTTCCATTAACAATATGTATCTGCATCAATTTACTGTCAATATTGCCTACCTTCAAGTGAGATGTTTCGCTTATCCGCAAGCCCGCTGAATATGCAGTCATTAACGCTATGCGGTGTTTGGGATTTTTTGTTGATTCAATTATGCTTTTTACTTCTTCTTTAGATAAAACTGCCGGCAGCATTTTATTCAACTTAGGTCGTGGTATTTTTTTTACATCCCACTGCCTGTCCAAAACTCTTTCGTAAAAGAACTTTAATGCAGAGTATGCGATGTTTATTCCGGACCAACTCGATTTCTTTTCATCTTTAAGGTAGTATAAATATTTTATTATTTCCTCCTGACCCAGCTCATCAGGGGATTTCTTAAAGTATTTTACATACTCCTTCATATACATAAGATAGCAAGTAATTGTTCTTCGGCTGAAGTTTTTTAACTCCATCAATCTCAGCATTTGATTCTTAAGTTCTCCCATGGCTTTTCTCCTTATTTTTATTAATAGATATTAATTAAAAAATGAATTACGCCATTTTACTAATTTTACTTTTAGAATCAACTCTGATTTATGAAGTCTTACAATTTGTCAATGAACTTATTTCTTTAACTGCCGTTAGGCTTCGTTCAACTATTACTTATACTGCACGGACAAATTAACTACGGAACATACATATATGTATGCAGCTGCATATCTACATTCCTGTTTGTTTTTATTTTCTCCATAATCTAAACATTTTAAGATAGACTCTGCATATATATCATCTATTACATTATAAGTTTAAAAAGAATAATTACTTCTGCTTTAATTTAAGCACAACTCTTTTGTCTTCTTTTTCCAGCATATATTTTTTGAGTGATTCTGAGGATTTGAAGATATCCAGAAGATGAGCCTGTGTTTTTACTAATTTTTCTAAGGCTTCCTCCCCGGTTTTTGCTTTAGCTTTTTTGCTGTTTATCAATTCACTTAATGACTTTGCACATTTAGTTTCTGTGGTTAATGCACTTGGGATTGTAATATCAGGTTGGACTTCGTTTTCATTTGTAGATTCTCTTAATTTTTTACCTTCATCATCTATAATTTCTTTTGTTAAACTTCTGCCATAGTTTAATTTCTTAACTTGTTTGAAATCATAGCTTTTATCTTCCGCAATATCATGAGTGATAGCTTTTTGTTCGGGTTTTTCTTCCTTTACCTCTTCTTTTTTAATTTCAATTTTAGCTTTTTTCTTATAATCAGTTTCTATAGCAAAAGAGTATATGGCATCAGCAAAAACTTTATCATTCTGGAACTTTGCTTCTGTTGCTTCCAGATCAATACTATAAATTTCAGCATAATTAGGTAGATTATTTTTCCTGTTAAGTGTTGTTAACCCAACTTGTTGTATACGAAAACGCATATCAGGTAAATCTCCCTCTTTGAACAATCCCTCTAATTCTTTAACAGCATAAACTGGGTCAAAATATATTAATTCTTTTAAACCATTTATATATATTAAAAAACCATACTTAATATTTTCTAAAGTCAAATTTCTAAAATTTGTAAGCAGTCTGTAAGCAATTATATTTTTTGGAGAGTATTCATTTACTTGGCGGCATACCTCTGAATAGTTAATATTATATGCTTTCTTATCTTTTTTATCTTTGAATATTATTTTAAAATTCTTTTCAAGATTAAAAATATTCTGAGAAAAAATAATGATATCATTCTTCTTAATATCTAATGTTTCTAATAACATATATTATTGGTTGTTTGATTACTTTAAAATATGAAAAAAAGTATTAAATATCTTATTAACTAGAGACATCTTAAAAAATTAATTCTTCTGTCATCCCCGGCTTGATAGGGGACCTCATTAAATAATTTTTAGATTCCCTGGGTATGTGGGAATGGCTTGGTAAGTCAGGTTGAGTAAATATTTGATTAATTTTAAAAATTATTGTAAGCTTTAAGATAATATTTATTAAAATATTCCATTACCATTCTGTCAGTGTTAAAATAATAGCTCAATTCTGATATTGATCTTTTTACTCTTTCAATCCATAAATTGGGAAGACCATTTTCATCTTTATCAAAATATATTGGTACTATTTCGTTTTCTAATACTTTGTACAGATCTTCAATATCTGTCTCATCATTTTCTGCAGAATTAAAAGTATTCTGTCTGTCGCCAATTTTCCATCCAAGTTCAGACTGATAAGCTTCATCCCACCAACCATCTAAAATACTCAAATTAAGTCCACCGTTTGTAACTACCTTCATTCCGGAAGTACCACTTGCCTCTAATGGACGCCTTGGATTATTTAACCATAGATCACAACCACAGACTAAATATTTTGCAACCTCAAGATTATAATTCTCTAAAAATACAATTTTATTCTTAAATCTTTCATCAAAGGATACCTTGTAGATTGCTTGTATGAATTCCTTACCTGCCTGATCTTTAGGATGAGCTTTACCGGCAAAAATAATTTGTACAGGTTTATTTTTATTATTTAATATTTTATCTAATCTATCAAGATCGTTAAATATTAAAGTGGCTCTTTTGTAAGTAGCAAATCTTCTGGCAAAACCAATCGTTAGGGCATTATTATCCAACAAATTTTCAAAATTGTTTTTACTGGTTTCTATTCCCTTCTCATTATTTTGCTTTAATGTACTTTCTCTTGAAAAATTTATTAAATTATTTTTATTTACAATATGCATCTGCCATAATTCATTATCGGGAATATTTTTTACAAGTTCCCAATTATCTTTAATCGATAGGTCATACTCCCAGAACCCGTCCAGATATTTTTTGAAAAGCTTTTGCAAATTGGGCGCGGTGTGAGATTTTATATGAATCCCGTTCGTAATTGATCCTATAGGAATTGCATCTTTGTCCAAACTTTGAAATCTGTCTGACCAAAGATCTTTAGAGACAATGCCGTGTAATTTACTAACCCCGTTAATATACATAGAATTATTCATAGCCAAATGAGCCATGTTAAAACTATTTAAGTCTTTGAAATTAGGAATATTGCCTAGTTGCATAAATTCATCCAGACTAAGGTTCAATTCCTTAGAATAGTATTCGCTTAAACACTTGCTAATAAGTTCTCTATGAAAAATATCAATACCTGCAGGAACAGGAGTGTGAGTAGTAAAAATATTATTTTTATAATTAATTTTTTGAGCCTCTGAAAAACTAATATTGTTTTTATTCATCAACATTCTGTTTCTTTCTAGGGAAAGGAATGCTGAATGACCTTCGTTCATATGGAAAACATTTGGTT
>PFVA01000037.1:0-7424 GCA_002790365.1 Ignavibacteriales bacterium CG_4_9_14_3_um_filter_30_11 | reverse complement strand
CTAATTCTTGTTTCTATATCCCCGCCATAAAGTGTTTCAGTAATTTCTCTATTTTTTTTAGAGTTAGGTTTAATATCAGTATCAAGCAGGTAAAGCTCTATTCTTCCTATTATTAATTTCCAAACTTGAATAGAAATAATTTCATCAGCAATTTTTATTTTTACTATAATGGGTTTTTTATTTTCATCAAGTTGAAGTTCTATAGGTAGTTTATTAAAATCTTCAATTATATAAAATTCATTTTGCCAGCCATCTTTATCTAATTTTTGCTGAAAATATCCATTGCTATACAGTAAACCAACTCCAACCAGCGGTAAACCTAAATCACTTGCCGATTTTAAATGATCTCCGGATAATACACCAAGTCCACCGGAATAAATGCGAATACATTCGGTTAATCCAAACTCAGCTGAGAAATATGCAATTTTTAGATCTTTTTCAGTATTGAGATTCTTTGCATACCAACTTTTATTTTTAAGATAATCATCCAGTTTATGATTTACCTTTTCAAATAATGAAAGAAAATCATTGTCATTAAATAGTTTAACAACTTCAGTCTCATCAATTTCATCTAATAATTTAATGGGGTTATTAACAGTGGTTTCCCATTTTTCCGAATCTATCTTTTTAAATAATTCTCTTACTTCAAAATCCCAAGTCCATAATAGATTATTAGCTATTTTATAAAGATCAGTTTTAGTGTATTTGTTTATATTCATATTTAATTTTTATTTGTTATAGTATTTAGTTTCGTTATAAAAAAAGCCTTAGAACAAAATCCTAAAGCTTTTAATATTTGTTCTATAATTTAATTCTATTTTTTATATTCTTCCAATATATATTTAGAAACAGCTTTTGCTTCGCTAAGTTTTAGTCCGGGATTTGGCATTGGTGGGTATTCAGGATTTATTTTTTTAGGATTCAAAATAAAACTAACTAGATCATTTATTCTACCCTCATATTTTTTCATTGTTTCATTGTATGGCGGACCGACAATTTTTTTATCAAATGCATGGCAAGGTGCGCATCTTACTTTAAATACTTCTATGCCGCTTATTTCTACTACTTTTGTTTCCCTACTCAAACTTGCATATAAAGCATCATATTTTTCACTAAGCTTTAATGATTGTAAATTATTTGCATTATTCATTACTAACTGATCCTTTATTAATGAAAAGCACATTGTTAAAACCAATACAAAATATAATAATCCATTAGAACTTACTTTTTCTTCTTTGGTCAAAGAATATAGGATATTGTAACAAATAAACAGCCCTAAAATTACAAGACCTGAATACACAAAAACTGATGAAGATAAAGATTCTTTTGGAAAAGTAATTAAATTAAGTATTAAGAAGAGTGGGACTAATGATAAGAAATAAAATGAAGTCTTAACAGCTGTATTTTTTATAAATATTTTATATTCGTTATCAATTCCTTTTATTCCACCCTCCCAGAAAAAGAATTTGAATAGAATTGCTCCGCCTGTTATTCCCATTGCAAAAGTAAGGAAAAACAGCAATCGGGATAATACATTTAATGAAAATAATGTCTCAAATAAGCTTATAGATATTGTTTGATTAGGATATAAGGCTAAATTTAGACCTGATAAATAAAACCAAATGCTAATAACTAAAATTATTAGTCCATAATAACCTGTATTTACACTTAATTTTTTAGTTACTTTATCTAATTTTTCAATTTCATTTTTTACTTGTGCATCTTTCGCTTTAAAATCTTTTATTGAATTGAATATTAAATTAAAGCTGATTGAATATCTGTAAGTGTAAATTAAGATCAGCGCAACTATCATAAGCAACGCAGAAAAGAATAAATATGTAACAGAACTATTGTTTGCAGTATGTAAAAGTTGAGCATAGATTATAGTCAAAGTAAATAAAGGAATAATCCCCAAAACAATTCCCACATTTTTATTAACAGTAAACATACTGATCAGATCATTGGATAAATTTGCAAATCTGCTATCGGATGTTTTCTGCGCTTTCTTTTTGTAAATAAGGGAAAGTAAGGTACTACCGAAAACAATACTAATAAATGGTATGAAAATAAAAAGGACTAATGTTGCCAAATAATGTAGCAACTTTATATGTTCTAAAGATTGAGGTATTACAAATTGATCAAGAAATTCCATTTAGATGCTCACAATTTCATTAATATAAAATGAATAAACTATCGACTGATACAAGAAAAACAACTAAAATTACAAATAGATTTATATTGTAAAATGCGGATTTAAATTGTTGCAATTCAAATTTTGGTCTTAATAATTTTAATGCATTCCAGCTTAACCAAAAACCGGATAATAATAATCCAATATTGATATAGGATGACTTTACAACACCAAACATTGGCAAAAATAAACAAATGATAATTGTTGTTAATATCCAGATAAAAGTTATTCTGCCTAATTGGTTTAAACTAAATATTTTAGTCAAAGTCGGAAAACCGGCTTGTTCATAATCTTTTCCGAAAATAAAAAGTAATAACCAAAAATGGGGTATCTGCCAAATAAAAAAGAAGAAAGAAATAAAAGCAATTCTTGGATCAGTTAAACTTCCTCCACCTGCTACCCAACCAATCGCAGGAGGTATTGCGCCAACTAATGAACCAGGTATTATAGCAAATGCAGTTTTCTTTTTTAATGGTGTGTAAATAACATTATACCAGACCAAATTTAATAAACCTAAACCTAATGCCGCCAACCCTGCAGTAAAAGAAATTAAAAGTGAACCTATGACTAGTAAAATCAATGCAATTACAACTGCTTCATTAAAACTAATTTTACCGCTTGGTAATGGACGATTTTTTGTTCTGTCCATTAGCTTGTCAGTTTTTCTTTCTTGGATATGATTAATTACAGCTGCTCCACAGGCTAATAATAAAACACCCAATGTAGGTAAAATAATTGTTGAATTAATCGATTTACTAGCGACTACAAAGCCAAAACATGTTGTTAAAGTAACAAACAGAGTTATTCTAATTTTTGTTAATTCGAAAAAGATATTTATTCTTTCTTTTAAATCCATTTGCACTTATTTATTCAACCAATTATTAAAATCTTCTTTAGAAACAACTTTTAATTTTGTTATCATTTTTGAGTGATTCAACCCACAATACTCAGCACAAAATAAAGTATAAGAGCCTAACTTCTCAGCATTAAACCAAGTTGAATTATTTGTATTTGGCATTGCATCTCTTTTAATTCTAAATGCCGGTATATAAAATGAATGATCTACATCGGTAGCATTTAATTTCATTTTAATATTTTGATTAACAGGAACATAAAGTGTATCAGCAACTTTCCCATTTGAATATGTAAATTTCCATTGCCACATGCTTGCAGTAGCTTGAATTACCATTGAATCTTTTGGTGCGTTTGCTAATTCTTTATAATCTACCCAACCTATCCAGAAAATATAAAGTACAATTAATGTCGGTATAATTGTCCAAATTACTTCTAACTTTGTACTACCATGTATGTTTAAAGCTTTTGGATTTCTTTTCTTATTATATCTTATAGAAAAAAATACTAATAAAACAGTAATTAACAACAAAAAGAAAACACATATTCCGGTAACTATTATAAATGTATTATCTACGCTTTGAGTATAATTTGAAACTTGCGCAATCATTTTTATCATGCCTTAAATATTAGAATAATCAGAAAATAAAAGAATAAATGAAATTACTAAAAAGAATATTGCTATAATTACAAATATCTTAAATGTCTTATTTTCCAATTTCAAATGCATAAAAATTGTCAATACTAAATAAGTTTTAATAGATGCAATTATCAAAGCAATAGCAATAGTGGAGTTCCCAAAATTAATACCGGCTACTGCAACTGTTATAGCCGTAAAAGTTAATAATGCCAACCAGACAATTATATATGCTGTATAGCTATGATTATGAATTGTATGTTTATCTTTTCCTTCCATCAAAGCCTCAAGATATTAAGTAAAATAACGGAAATAAAAATATCCAAATTACATCTACAAGGTGCCAGTATAATCCGGCAGCTTCAAGTTTAACATAATTTGTCCTCGTTATAACATTATTAATTGTAAATTTCATCATTACTGCTATAACTGCCATACCTATTATTACATGCAATCCGTGTAAACCGGTCATTACATAATAAAGACCAAAGAATAAAATTTCACCCTGGCTTTTATTTAATAATGATTCAGAGCCAGGGAAATTTCCTATATGAAATTCGTGTGACCATTCAAAATATTTATTTACCAAAAATATTAATCCGAAAAATATTGTGATTGCCTGAAATGATAATGATAATTTTTTACTTCCTCTTTGTAGAGCTGTAATAGATAAAGCCATAGTTAAACTACTTGTAAGCAGAATAGCAGTATTAAGTGCCCCAATAAAGGTATTCATATTTTGAGCAGCTAAATGGAAATCAGCTTGATGTGTATATCTGTAGACTGAATACATTAAAAATAAACCTCCGAAAAGGGTTAATTCTGTAAATAGAAACAACCACATTCCTAATTTGGAAGCTTCATCATCACGATGAACATGCACTGCTACATTTCCTTCTGAACTCAATTTAAAATCCTCCGATTATAATTCATTCTGTTTATAAGCATAAGGTTCGCCTGTAATTACAGGTACTTCATCAAAATTTTCATGAGTTGGCGGTGTTTCAACATACCATTCAAGTGTTTCACCTCCACAGTAATTCATTTCACTTGTTCTTTCACCAGATTTTATTGCTTTAATAATTGTATAAACCAAGATCACTAATCCAATTATTAATATCCAAGAACCAACTGTTGAAATCTCATGATAAATCTGATATTCGGGTAAATAATCATAAGATCTTCTAGGCATTCCAAGCCATCCCATTACAAACATTGGGAAGTATAAAATATTAAACCCAATAAACAAAAACCAAAATGATACTTTAGCCATCTTTTTATTATATAATCTTCCAAACATTTTTGGTATCCAATGATACAGACCACCGAATACTCCAAATCCTGCAGTACCAAAAATAACATAATGGAAATGACCTACAATAAAAGTAGTATCTGTCAAATGAATGTCTAGTGAAAGGGTTCCTTGCATAATACCAGTTAAGCCACCAATAGTAAATAAAAATATAAAAGCTAAAGCAAATAACATTGGTGGTTCCAATTCGATAGAACCTTTGTAAAGCGTTGCAGTCCAGTTAAATACTTTGATAGCACTAGGAATTGCAACTACGAAAGTAATCAAAGAGAAAACAAAATTTGCTGTGTCACTCATACCGGATGAGAACATATGATGTCCCCAAACTAAAGAGCCAAAAAGTGCAATAGCCAAAGATGAAAAGGCAATAGCTTTGTAACCAAATATAGTTTTGTGTGAATATACTGTTATCAATTCTGAAATAACACCCATAGCAGGCACAGCCATTATGTAAACTGCCGGATGAGAATAAATCCAGAATAAATGTTGATATAAAACCGGATCACCGCCAAGAGAAGGATCAAATAATCCTACTCCAAAAAGTCTTTCGAAAATTATCAACAATAGTGTTATACCAATAATTGGTGTAACTAAAACTTGGATCCAGCCGGTTGCATAAAGTGCCCAAGGAAACAACGGCATTTTGAACCAGCCCATACCGGGAGCTCTCATTCTATGTATAGTAACAATAAAATTTAATCCGGTAAGAATTGAAGAAAAACCTAATATAAATGCAGCTGATAAAGTAATTATCATATTGGTTCCGGTCCTTACGCTGTAAGGGATATAGAAAGTCCAACCGGAATCAGGTGCACCACCCGGCAAGAAAACTGAAGTAATTACAAGTACACTACCGAGAACATATAAATACCAAGTAAATAAATTTAATCTAGGAAATGCAACATCTTTTGCACCTATCATAATTGGTAAAAAGAAATTTCCAAAGATTGCCGGTATACCAGGAATTACAAAAAGAAAAAGCATGATAATACCATGCACAGTAAAAAAGGAATTATAAGTTTGAGGACCAATAATTGTTTCACCTGTTGTAAATAGTTCCAGACGAATTAAAAATCCTAAAGTAACACCTATTAAAAACCAAGCAGAAATAACTACCAAATAGAGTATAGCTATTCTTTTATGATCAGTAGAAAGTATCCAACCAAATAAACCTGAATATTTACCTTTATGTTCAAGATAACTTTCGTGCTCCTTTTTAATAGCTATTGAATTATCTGTCATTAAACTAACCTCTTGTCTTTTACTTTTTTCTTTTTTACTAATATCAATACAACAATACCAATTGTTAAAATTGTACTGGCACCTACTATTTTTAAAATATCAAATACATATGTTCTACCCTGTGGATCATAACTAAAACAGAATGCCAATAATTTTCCTATGCTAGGAATAACCTTACCTTCAGTTGCATCAATAACAGCTATTTTAAAACTAAATGGTAAAACAGAAAATCCGGAATCCTTTTTATAACCTGGATATAAATAACGGCTTATTTTCCCTTCTTTAGTTAGGAACATCAAAGATGTAGTATGTATAAACTGAGTTCCCTCTCTCTTAAAATGGAATCCTGTTGATTCTGCTAATTTATTAATATTTTCAATTTTACCTGTCAAAAAAATCCAATCATCAGAAGATATTTGTTTATCTACCAAAGAAAACATAGCTTGTTTTTTTTCTAAAGCATCTTTAGTCAATTCATTTTCATCCATACTTAAGATAATAACTCTATAATCTTTACCAGGCACTAAGGTTGATTTATTAATTATAGATGTAATTTCAGTCATTAATGGTGTACAAATACCAGGACATTTATAATAGACAAATGCAAAAACAATAGGCTTATCAGTAAAATAATTTTTAAGTTTTACAACATTCCCATCTGAATTAATAAATTCAAGATCTAAAGGGATGTATTTACCCAACTGTTCAGTAATTGTAATATTATCTTTTTCAATTGCCAAAATATCTTTTTGATAAAATAAAGCAATAATAGAAAAGAACAGATATAAAAATATTCTAGTTAATTTCATTTGTAATTATTGAATTTGAGAATTCAAAAAGTTAAATAATGTTGACCATTGATCTGAACTTAATTGAAATACTTGACCGTTAAATCCATTATTTAAAGCATCATTAGCAATAATACTTATAAATAATTTTTGATCTTTTTTCCATTTTAGATTACTTCTTAATGATGTCAAAGCAGAAAATTGATCATAGGTAATCATTAAGAAAATATCCTTACCGCTATTTGATGTCATATTTTTTATAGATTCAATAGTAGAATTAATTTTTTCTACAATGGGAATATTTTCATTTATTATAAAATTAGTTGCATTTTTTACCGGAATTTGTGGAGGTTGTGAAACACCTTGTGATAGATTATAATTAGCATCTAAATTCATTAAGTC
>PFVA01000212.1:3009-10301 GCA_002790365.1 Ignavibacteriales bacterium CG_4_9_14_3_um_filter_30_11 | reverse complement strand
TTGAAGAAAATCTAAAAAGGAAAAAAATGAGAAAAATAATTTTTATTTTATTCACAATTTTTGTTGTACCAATAAACTTAATTGCTCAATCACAACCATATGTAATTCTGATTTCATTTGATGGTTTTAGGTGGGATTATCCAAATAGAGGGATAACACCAAACATAGATATTATGAAAAGAGATGGTGTATCAGCCATTTCATTAAAACCTTGTTTCCCATCTAAAACATTTCCTAATCACTATGCAATTGTAACGGGTATGTATCCAGAAAATAATGGTTTAATTGCTAACACAATGACAAATAAATTTACAAATGAAAAATTTAAATTAAGTGATTCGATTGAAGTAAGAAATGGCAAATGGTATTTAGGTGAAGCATTTTGGGAAACGGCTCAAAGAAATGGAATTATTTCTGCAAGTTATTTTTGGCCAGGCTCTGAAATAGACCCTGATTACAGAAGACCTAAATATTATAAGCATTATTTTCACATGAGAGATTATAAAGAAAGAGTAAATGGTATAATAGATTGGCTTAAACTTCCGCAGGATAAACGACCCCATTTTCTCACTTTGTATTTTTCTGCTACTGATGATTCAGCTCATGTATTTAATCCGGAATCAACTCCAACTAATAATGCTATAAAACTTGAAGATAGCATGTTGGGTTTATTATTTGAAAAATTAAAAGAAATTAATTTATACGACAGTACTAATGTTATTTTAGTTTCTGATCATGGAATGACAGAAATAAATAAAACAAGAACTATAAATATTGAAGATATTTTGAGGAACTATAAAGTTGAGTATCAACAAGGTGGTCCATTTATTTTGATCCAGCCTAAAAAAGAGGAAGTTGATGAAGTTTATAATTTACTTGTTAAAAATCAAAACCACTATATAGCTTATACTAAAGAAAATATTCCAAATAGATTTCATTATTCAAAAAATCCCTTTATTCCTGATATAATTCTTTCCGCTGATTTAGGTTGGAGTTTAATTACTGATTACTCTTATAAATATATGTCAAAGATGGAAACAGGCGGAAATCATGGCTGGGACAATAATAATTTGGATATGCATGGTGTTTTCTTTGCAATGGGTCCAAACTTTAAAAAAGGTTTTAAAACAGGAACTATAAATAATATTGATATATATCCACTTCTTTGTAAAATATTTAATATTTCTCCACGCTCAAATATTGACGGTAATATTGATAATATTGAACAAGTGTTAATTAACCGTTAATAAAATTATGGATTTATTAAATATTGACTACGAAAAATACACTCTTAATAACGGGTTAAATGTAATCCTTTATCAAAAAAAAAATCTGCCATTAGTTGCTGTAAACATTTGGTATAAAGTTGGATCAGCAAATGAAGTAAAAGGTAAAACCGGCATTGCTCATCTTTTTGAACATATGATGTTTCAAGGTTCAAAGCATGTTCCCAAAGAAAAACATTTTAAATTTATTCAGGAAGCCGGCGGAACTCTAAATGCCTCCACAAGTTTTGACAGAACAAATTATTATGAAAAACTGCCTTCAAATTATTTAGAACTGGCTCTATGGCTTGAGTCAGATAGAATGGGATTTTTTCTACCTGTATTGGATAAAATAAAACTTGAAAACCAACGGGAAGTTGTTAGCAATGAAAGACTTCAAAGGTATGATAATCAACCGTATGGTTTGGCTTGGGAAACTATAATTACAAATCTTTTCCCCCAAAATCATCCATACAGCTGGCCTACAATTGGATTTATGGAAGATATAAAATCTTACTCATTATATGATGTTTCTAATTTCTTTAAATCCTACTATTCTCCAAGTAATGCTTGCCTGGTAATTGCAGGTAATTTTGAAACTGATAAAGCAAAAGAATTAATTGAATTGTATTTTTCTGAAATAAAAAGAACAGATACAAAACAAACTCAATCATTTAAAAATTTCAAACTAAAAGAAAATATTTTTATCCATAAAAAAGAAAAAGTTCAATTGGAAAGGATTTACCTAGTTTGGCCTACAAATAAAATATTTAGTAAAGATGATGCTCAAATAGATGTTCTTGGTGATATTTTAGCCGGTTCAAAAACAGCCAGATTAAATGAGCAACTAGTCCACAAATTAGAAATTGCTCAAGATATTCAAGCTTTTCAAATATCAGGTAATTTTGGTGGAGCTTTTTTAATAAGTGCTACAGTAAAGCCCAACATAAATCCGGAAAAAGTAAAATCAGAAATTTTTAAAAGCATTAATAAATTAATTGACAAAGGCTCAACTGAAAAAGAATTATTAAAATCTAAAAATGGAATTAAATCTCAATTTATCTATTCCTTACAAAATTTAGATACAATGGCTGACCAACTAAATAATTACAATTTTTATTTAAATGAACCCAATTATTTTTCTTTTGACCTGAATAGATATTCTTCTGTTACAGAAAAAGGGTTATTAAATGTTGCTGAAAAATATTTGCTTAACAATCATCTTGAATTGAGGATTTCACCGGAACAATAATGATAAAATTAAAAAGAATTTCCGCACCAAAACCCCAAAAAATATCTCCATTTTCTTTGCCTAAAATTGAAGAATTACAAATTACTAACATTAATAAGATTATATATGTACAAAAAAAGAATTTGCCCATTGTTAGATTTTCATATGTTTTAGAATTAGGCAGCAGATTTGATCCAGCAGATAAAAAAGGTTTAGCAAATTTATTTGGGATGGTTCTTGACGAAGGTGCCGGAAGATTGAATGCTTTAGAACTGAAAGAAAAATTTCAAATGCTTGGGACTAATTTTTCTATAAATACAAGTAAAGATTCTGTGTCATTTTCTTTTTTAAGTTTGAAAGAAAATTTTAGTAAATCACTATACCTTATTAATCTAATTTTAACTAAACCAAATTTTAGTGAAAAGGATTTTGAAAGAGAAAAGAGTAAAATTTTAACAAGTCATCAGCAAATACAAGACTCAGCAGATTATATAGCAGATATTTCATTTGATTCGCTGATATTTGAAAATAATAGTTATGCTTTTCCTACAATTGGTATTAAAGATCACTTAACTAAATTAAGTTTACAAGACATTAAGGTTTACTATAAAAACATATTTAAAAAAGCTATCCCATATTTAATAATTGTGGGCGATTTAGAGAAAAAAAATCTGGCAAGAGCTGTTCAAACTAAATTTGGTCCAATCAGACAATACAACTCCATAAAAAAAATGGATAAAATTTCAGGACAAAAGAAAACACAAATATATTTTGTAAATAAAAAAGGTTCTGTCCAAAGTGGAATCAGAATTGGGCATATAAACAATAAAAGAAATGAAAAAGATTTTTATTCAAAGACACTATTAAATACAATTTTTGGCGGACAGTTCTCAAGCAGATTGAACCTTAACTTAAGAGAAAAAAAAGGGTATACTTATGGTATCCATTCAAGCTTCGACAATTACAAAGATGCTTCTGTCTTTAACATTTCTACCTCGGTTTCTTCAGAAAATACTGCTAATGCAATTGGAGAAATAATTGGAGAGATGGAAAAGATTCGAAAAGGTGTAACAAAAGAAGAATTAAGTTTTGCCAAGTCATCTATCTCAAAAAGATTCCCCTCAAATTTTGAAACTTATGGACAAATAGCTTCTAATATCTCAAGTATAATAAAACATAATCTTCCAAATAATTATTTTAATGATTATTTAAAAAAAATAAATAAAGTTACTTTGAACGAAGTAAAGAATACTGCTGTTAAAAATATTCACCCTAAAAAATCTATAATTTTAGTTGTTGGTGACAAAGAAAAAATCTTAACCCAACTAGAAAAATTAAAATTAGGCAAAATTACTGAGGTGGGTATTTTTGGTGATAAATTATAAATTTATTTTTATTGATAAACTTCTAAAGAACAACTAATTGTCTTTTTCAGAAATTTCTAATTTCTAATAAGTCACAAACCTATACCCTAATTTACTTATCATCTTTAAATCAGGTATTATTTTAATAAAATTATCACTATCTAAAACTAAATCTAAGGTATCTTTAGGATTACTATTTAAAATATAAGAGTTAAATATTTTATTAAAATTAGTTTTGTAATCACTAGTCAAATTAATAGGAATTTTTGAGTTGAAAGTTCTTATTTTATTTTTTTTAAATACATTTTTTATCTTATTATTAGGTGAAAATTCTTTAGGAAAGTAAAATAATTTATAATTTGGAAAAGCTTTAAGAACTGCATTTACTCCATTTTCAATTCTATCAATATCAAAATTATTTCTAATCTTAAAATTCAATTCTTCAATATTATTGTCAATAATCAAGCCATAAGATGCTTTATTAATAATTATTTCTTCTGCCAGAATTAAATTCTTATTTGAGGGTGTAAATAAATATGTAATACTCCTGTTCAAATCTAAAAAAGGTTTAATTTTGTCAGAATCAATATCGTTAGGTAAAACTACAATTAGATTAATACTTCCTACTAAATGGGAAATGTCTTTATTATAGTTAAGTAATGCTGAAAGAAATAATTTGTTTGCATTATAAATTTCTAATAAAGATGTTTGATCTTCTTTAGTTTCTTTTGAAGTTATTTTTAATTTTGTATGAGAAAAATTTTGATATAAATCTTTTATGATCAATATGTTAGGAAGGTTTGCGGGAATATCAATATTGTAAAGAAATAGGTCAGGTTTGCTGCTGTTTTTTTGCGATTTTGATTTTTTGATCCAACCATCTTTTATATTAAAACTTTTTAAGGTTGATAAAAATATTGAATCTGCTACTGCGGGTGTTACTTGGCTGTCAAATTCAATTTGTCGTTTTATTTTTCTCCCATTATTAAATCTGTCAACCAACAAGTTTGCAATAAGTAAAACTACAGCAATTGCAAATAGGATTTGTATTATTAAATTTTTACTTAATTTTTCTTTCATAAAATGGAACTAATAATCTATTTGTTTTTAAATGTAGGTTTTCTTTTTTCCAAAAATGCTGAAGTCCCCTCTATGAAATCTTCTGTTAAACAGCATAAAGCAAAAACACTTGCTTCATAATTCTGTCCTTCTTTATCTGAGACTTCATCAACAATATTAATTGCTTTCATTGCCATTCTAACAGCAAACTGACCTTTTGAACAAATTTTATTTGCCATTTCTTTTACTTTATTTAAGAGTTCGCTCTGTGTATAAATTTTATTGACCAAACCAATTTTTAAAGCTTCATCTGCTTTTATCATATCTCCTGTTAAAATATATTCAGCTGATCTGCCGGAATTAATTAATCTTGTTAGTCTCTGTGTGCCGCCATAACCTGGAATTATACCTAAATTTACTTCCGGTTGACCGAACACGGCATTTTCTGAAGCAACACGAATATTACAGGCAAGAGCAATTTCGCATCCACCTCCTAATGCATACCCATTAACAGCGGCAATAACAGGCTTTTCCATTGTTTCAATATTGCTGAATACTTTTTGTCCTTTTTCTGAAAACATTTTTGCAGATTTTTCATCAAGTTTACTTAATTCTGAAATATCGGCGCCTGCAACAAATGCTTTTTTTCCACTTCCTGTTAAAATTATTACAAATACATTTTCATTATTATTTAATTCTGTAAAAACTGCATCTAATTCATTTATAGTTTCAGAATTTAAAGCATTTAATTTTTCTGGCCTATTTATAGTAACTACAGCAATTTTATTTTCAATTTCTACTAATAAATTTTTATAATTCATTCTCTCTACCTTTATTTTTAATTATTATTTTTTATTTCAGATTTTTTTAAATCTGTACCCACACCGTATTTATAAACAAGTTTACCTCCGTGTTCACCAACTTGATAAACAAAATATGAACCGACTAAAGCAAATACAATAAATATATATTTAAATGTCTGTGTAAATTTTTTCTTTAAAACAAGTATTGTTCTTAAAACTAACAAGGCTGCAAAATACCACAAAGTAAGGTCTGCAAAATCTTTGTGTTCACCTATTGCTTTAAAAGGTATTGTAGCACCTGCGTCATCCCATTTACTGGCAATTTCTTCTGCTTGATGTCCTGTTAATACAGCTAGTAATGCAGTAATCACACCCAAAAATAATGTAATGTGAGCTGCTTTTGAAAAAACTTCTTTTTTGGTTATCGCAGAAATTATTTCTAAAATTAAATAAACAAGAAATAAAACTATCGGGAAATGAACTATTTTGGGATGCAGACCTGCTAAAAATTCCATAATAACCTATACAAACTAATATTAATATTTAACTTTATATAAAAATAAACCTTTGGCAGGAATTGCCTCTCCTGCTTTTTCTCTGTTTTCTGATTTAATAATTTCTATAACATTTTCTTTTTTCCAATTGTTTTTCTGTGCATCTAATAAAGTACCGATAATTGTTCTTACCATACCGTGTAAAAATCTATTGGCTTCAATGTAAAAAATAATTTTATCAGATAATTCTTTCCAATGTATGTTATAAATAATGCAATCTTTATTTTTTATATCTACATTTTTTCTGGAGAATGAAGTAAAATCATTTTCACCCAATAAGCATTTACATAAATCATTTAAATAAGTTATATCAATTTTATCATGCAAAAAATATGAATAATTATTGTAGAACGGTGATTTTAATTTACTGAATAAATAGATATAGCACCTTTTTTTTGCATCAAATCTGGAATGAAAATCTTCTTTTATCTCATCCATTTCAATTACGGAAATATCAAAAGGAAGAATTGAATTTAATGAATGTTTAAATCTATAAATATTTAACTTTTCATCAATAATAAAATTTGCAACTTGTCCCAAGGCATGAACTCCAGTGTCAGTTCTGCCTGAACCAATCAAATTGACTTTTTGTTTTGTTATTACAGTAATAGAATCTGAAATAACTTGCTGAACAGTTACAGAATTCTTTTGAATTTGCCAACCACAGTAATTTGTTCCGTCGTATTGGATTTTTAACTTATAATTCATTTTTATAACAAAACTATTATTTATTAAAAATAATTATGATAATACTATCAATATAAATAAAAAGGTAATTTTGTATATTACTTTGAATTAAATTTACTACTATTTTTATGTTAGAAAAATCAAAAGAAGAAATACTTTACGAACTGCAAACCTTACAAGAAGATTTTAGAACCTATAAAACAAAAACAGAAAAAAATTATCTTTCCAAAATTAAGGAAAGCCAATATTCATTTGAGACTATTTTCCAAGCTAATCCAGATTCCGTTTCTGTTACAAAAATAGAAGACGGCACCTATTTGCAAGTAAAT
>PFVA01000212.1:1805-3000 GCA_002790365.1 Ignavibacteriales bacterium CG_4_9_14_3_um_filter_30_11 | reverse complement strand
TAATAGGAAAAACTTCAACTGATCTAAATATTTGGGTAAGCAAAGAAGATAGAAAGCAAATTTTATTTGAATTAGAAAAAAATGGCAGTGTCCACAACTTTGAAGCACAATTTAGGATTAAAGATGGATCAATTATTACAGGTTTAGTTTCAGGAAAAACTTTAGAATACAACAACAAGCCTTGTCTGCTATTAATTGTTAGAGATATTTCGGATTACAAGAGGCTAATTGACAAATCAATTTTTAATGAGTTAAGGTTTAAAGCATTTTTTACAAACAAAGAAAGTTGTGTTTCTCTTTTAGAACTTAATGGTAATATTAAATCAGCCAATGAAAAATTTTGCAACATGCTTGGTTATACATTAAAAGAAATAAAATCAAAAAATTATCAAGACATAAGTTGCCCCGGTGATAATGATTATAATCAAGAGTACTTAAATAAACTTTATCTTGGAGAGATCAACTCGTTTACAATTGAGAAAAGATTTATTAGAAAAGATAAGACATATTATTGGGCTGAAATTTTTGTTACAGGAATTAGAGATAAACAAGGAAATTTACTTGAAACATTAGAGATTCATAGTGACATTACTTATAGAAAATATGAATCAATAAGAAACAGATTAAAATATGAATTAACGAATATTACTGAAAAACAAATTGAAGAAGAAGATTTATATCAAAGCATAGCTAATATATTGGGTAATATCTTTTTTGTAAGAAATCCATATTTGGCAGTTATTGGAGATGATATATCAATTTCATTTAAATTTTCTAATAAAAAAGATATACCATATTATGAAGTAGAAAAACAAGAAAAAATATTTATTAACCATATTATAAAAACTAAAAAATCACTCACATTAAATGGAAATGAATTAACAGAATTTCTTCAGAATGCTACAGGGAAAAAACAAAAATTAAAAGTATACAGCTGGCAGGGTGCGCCAATAATTACTAATGAGAAAGTAAGTAATGTTCTAGTTGTTCGTTTATTTGATCAAGAAATAAATATTTCAAAAGCACAGATTGAGTTACTTGAAGATTCAGCAAAAATAATATCTGATCTATTAGACAAAAGATATGCTTTAGACCAAATAAAATTACTTTCACAAGTATTAGATCAAAGCCCCATAATAGCAGTAGTAACTGATATTGATGGTAAAATAAAATATGTTAATAAAAAAACTACAAA
>PFVA01000212.1:0-1778 GCA_002790365.1 Ignavibacteriales bacterium CG_4_9_14_3_um_filter_30_11 | reverse complement strand
GAACTTTGGGATACAATTCTTTCAGGTAAAACTTGGACGGGTGATATACTTAATAAAAAGAAAAATGGTGAATCATATTGGTCAAGAAATATAATTTCACCAATTAAAAATTCTGCCGGTAGAATAATATATTTTGTTGCTTTGAATTTAGATGTAACAGAACTAAAACAAGTAGAATTAGAATCTCTAAAATTTAATTTACTTATTAATAATAGTAAAGATTTTATTGGATTTTGCACTATGGATGGGAAAATTACATTTATTAATAATGGCGGAAGAGAGATGATGGGTATTCCTTTTGACTATGATATTTCAAAACTAAAAATAACCGATTTACTTCTTGAAGAAAGTATCAAAGTCCTAATGAATGAAGAAATACCTAGCATTATGAAAAATGGTTTTTGGAGAGGTGAATACAAAAACAAACATTTCAAAAAAGGTTATGAGATACCTGTACTTATTAATTCTTATTTAATAAGAGACCCTAAAACCAAAAAACCTATTGGAATGGGAACTATATTGCACGATTTAACTGAAAAGAATAAAGCAATAAAGGCTTTAAAACATTCTGAAGATACATTTAAAACCTTAGCTGATAATTCTGTAAATATGATCTACATTTTAAAGGATGGAAAATTTTTATATGTCAACAAAATGTTCATTAAAATATTTGGTTATTCTGAAAAAGAATTACTTGATCCTAAATTTGACCTACTAAAAAAAATAGTTACTCCGGAAAGTATAAAAACTGTCAAGGAAGGAATTGAAGCACATAATAAAGGCAAAGAAATTGCACCTTATGAAGTAAAGGTTACAACTAAAGATGGTAAAGAATTAGATTTAATCGACAGTTCAAATTTGATAGAGTTTAATGATCAAAAAGCTGTTATGGGAATATTGACAAATATTACACAAAGAAAGGTTTATGAAAGAGAAATAGTTGCAGCAAAAGAAAAAGCAGAAGAACTAAGCAGATTAAAATCAAGTTTTTATGCTAATATGAGTCACGAATTGAGAACACCTCTTGTTGGTATAATCGGTGCTTCAGAATTAATAAAAGAAGAAATAAATGACCCTGATCTTAAGAGCATGGCAGAAATGGTTTATACAAGTGGGCTTAGACTAACCAAAACATTAAACAACATTTTAGACCTCTCAAAGATTAATTCTGATAATATGTTTTTAGTAATTGAAGAAATTGATCTAGTTGAAATTGTTGCAAAAAGAATTGATTTTTATAAAACATCTGCAAAAAATAAAGACATCGATATAATTTTTAATAAGAAATGCGATTTACTAAATATAAATTTAGACAAAGATAAAATGATAGGAATAATAGATAACTTACTGAACAATTCTATTAAATTTACTACGGACGGTTATATAACAGTATCTATAGATAAACAAACTGTTGATGAAAAATCTTTTGCAGCCATTTCTATCAAAGACACTGGTATTGGAATCAGCAAGAAAGATATTAATTATATATTTGATGAATACAGGCAAGTAAGTGAAGGTCTTACCAGGAAATATGAAGGCACCGGGCTTGGTCTTACAATTACAAAGAAATATGTGGAAATGATGAATGGAACAATTGAAGTTGAAAGTAAAGTAAATAAAGGGACTAATTTTATAATTAAATTTCCTTTTAAATAATCTTAATTCAATTAATGTTTTTTTTCTCACGCCTTTTTATAACAACAAGCGATTTATCATCTGAATATTGACCACCGGATGAAAATTTAATTACATCTTGTAATATTGATAAAGCAATATCT
>PFVA01000197.1 GCA_002790365.1 Ignavibacteriales bacterium CG_4_9_14_3_um_filter_30_11 | reverse complement strand
GACGGTTTTACTCTTGCTGATCCCTCCGATCCAGATATTTACAGACCAAGGAAAACAGAAAATCTTGCTCTCACATTGACTCAAAGAAGAGCAAAATGGTATGTTGATGCACCTACTTCCTGGCAATTTAGTCCAAGATTAGGAATTGCTTTCCCACTAACAGACAGGGGTGTTGTACATTTTTCATATGGTCATTTCTTCCAAGTTCCAAATTTCAGTTTACTTTATACAAATCCAGAATTTAAATTTGGCGGTGGTACAGGTAATATTGGAGTTGCAGGCAATGCAGCTTTAAAACCTGAAAAAACCATTAGTGGAGAAGTAGGTTTTCAACAAGCATTTTCTGATGATATTACTGTAGATGTAACAGGTTATTTTAGAGACATTAGAAATCTTACCGGAACAAGAGCAGATGATATTAGACTTTTTGGCGGGTCAGCTTCTTACAGTCAATTTGTAAATAGTGATTTTGGCTTTGTGAAAGGAATAGTAGTTTCTGTAACAAAAAGAATGAATCATAATTGGGCAGCAACCATAGATTATACTTTGCAGCTTGCAAAAGGTAATGCTTCTGATCCTGAGGCAACAAGAAATCAAATAGTAAATGGTCAGTTACCTGAAATTCAATTAATTAAATTGAGTTTTGATCAGACTCATACATTAAATGCTACATTTACTTATGCTTCGGATGATAACTGGGGCTTTAGTTTAATAAGTAAATATGGAAGCGGTTTTCCTTATACTCCTAACCAATCACTTGATGTATCTGAATTATTAACAAACAGTGAACTTAAACCTTCAACTTTTAATGTTGATTTAAGAGCTTATAAAGATATAGAGATTGGTGGAATTAAAATTAGTTTCTTTGCTAGAGTTTTTAATTTGTTTGATAAAAAGAATCAAAATAATGTTTATAATGACAGCGGTACTGCTGATTTTACTTTAGAAGAATTTTTAAGAAGACAAAGTGGTGTGCCGGAACTGGTAAATACTTTAGATGAATATTACAGGAATCCAGGTTTTTATTCTGAACCAAGAAGAGTTGAATTTGGTACATCCATATTTTTTTAATTAAGTAATCAAGTTAAATTATTGGAAAATAAATTTATGAAATATGCTAAATTTTTGTTTATTACATTTTTAGCAATTTTAGCTTTACCTTCAATCAGTATGTCTCAACAAAGAGTTACTGACAGAGGATCATTTGTATACAGAAAAGTAGGTGTACACAGAGGAAATCAAGTACGAACTGTTTTTTCCAACTTTGGTGTTATTGCTCAACCTGGTGATCAAGGGCCAAGAGCAGCATGGAAATTTGATGGAAATGGTTATGTAGGAGATGTATCACCTTTAGTTGGGTTAAAACTTCCTATAAAAGATTATAATGGAGATAGCGTTAATGACACAATTGTAAATGTGGTTATTACCCCTGTTGCCAGACCTGGCGGTGGTCGTATTGGTCCTGGTGGACAAGCTTGGGGATTTGAACCTATTCCTGGATTTGCAAATCCTATATTAAATGAATTGGGTAAAGGTGTTGCAATGAGCCATTTACCTGAGACCTGGCCCGACAGATGGCCTGATCAACCAACCTGGAATTATTCAGGCTTACCTATTATTATTGATGGGAAAAATGTAACTCCAAAAGTAGATTGGAATGGTTTTTTTGGTAGAGCACAAATGAATGCAGATCAGGAAAGTTATTTCTGGATGGATGATAATTCTGATGAATCAATGTTTCAAAGAAATGGTTTTATACCTGATACAACAGATTTAGCAAGAAGAGGACAAGCACTTCAAGTTTCAGTAAGGGGATTACAATGGTCAAATTTTTTAGCACAGGATGTACTCTTCTGGTTATATAATATTACAAATGATGGAACTTCAACTTATGATCAAGTCTCATTTGGTATTTTGGTTGGAACATATGTTGGAGTATCCGGAGATGAATGGAATGATGATGCTTCATTTTTTGATGTTAGACAATCAATTACATATTCCTGGGATATTGAACCAGGCTTAAATGGAAGAGGATTTATCAGACCTTCTGCAAATCCTCAATGGGAACCCAATCCTAATGCTGTCGGATATATTTCATATGCGTTTTTAGAATCACCGGGTAATAAATTTGACGGAATTGATAATGATGGTGATAATGTTAAATTCAGTTTAACTTCTCCATTTTTTCAAGAAAATGATTTTAATCCAAAAATAGTTAAACCTGGCGATAAATTAGTTTTAATTGAAAAAAATGGTAATAATGGCAAAAAGTTTACAAGATCAATTTTTACTATGCCTAACGATACTGTTACCGTTTATTCATTGGGTGTAAAATTCTTTTTAGCACCAAATGTTACTGCTCTTGTTGAAGGTAATGTTGATTTTCAAGGTAATGTAAATCAAAATGCATATGATGGAATTGATAATAATTTAAATGGAATAATTGATGAAAATTCAATTCAACATTACAGACAATTTAAACAATCACCACAAGGTGTAGTATTAATAGACACATTAAATCCTGTTCAACATTTTGATTATACCAATGGTAATATTACTGATCCTATGATTGATGAGACAAGGGATGATGCAATTGATAATAATAATAATTGGAATGCTCTTGTAGATGATGTTGGTTTAGACGGAAAACCTGATACAGGAGATCCAGGTGAAAATGATGGTAAACCCACATCTGGTTTTACAATTGATGCAAATGGAAAAATTCTTGATACAGGTTTTCCGGGTGAACCGAATATTGATAAAACTGATGTAGATGAATCCGATCAAATTGGTTTGACTAGCTTCCAGTATTTTGTTCCTGCTAACGCAATTACTATGGCAGATGAAAGAGATATGTGGAGAAGATTAAGACCAGGGTTTTTTGATGTACCTTCTTCAGTTGTAAACAATGTGGCTACAAGGGGTGAAGATGGAGATTTTGTTTATGGATCAGGATATTTTCCAATGTTACCAAAATCAACTGAAAGATTCTCATTAGCTTTAGTATTTGGAGATGATTTAGCAGATGTAATAAAAACTAAAAGTGTAGCTCAACTTATTTTTAACGCTAATTATAATTTCCCCCAACCACCAAGTAAACCTACTTTAAATGCAGTTGCAGAAGATGGGAAAATAACATTGTATTGGGATAAAGTAGCTGAATTATCCGTTGATCCTACAACAAGAGAAATGGATTTTGAAGGTTATAAAGTATATAAAGGAACTGATCCTGATTTCACAGATGCTCTTCAAATTACTGATGGTAATGGTAAAAAAGTTTTCTTTAAACCTTTTGTACAATATGATTTAAAAAATGGAATTACAGGACACTTCATTCCATCACCATTATTATTTGAATTAACTAACGGAGCACCATATTTACTAGGTAATGATACCGGAATACAAAACTTTTTTGTTGATACAGAAGTTACAAACGGAAGAACTTATTATTATGCAGTTGTAGCTTATGATAGAGGAGATGTATTTAGAGATATATTTCCTTCAGAAAACACCAAATTTTTATCTAAAGATGTTGCAGGTAGAATATCTACTGATATAAATACTGTAGCAATAATTCCACATGGTCCTGTACTTGGATATGTAGCTCCTAAACAAGGTACTGAACTTTCAAGGGTTTTAGGTAATTCAAATGCAACTCCTTTTTTTGAAGTTGTAGATCCATATTCTGTAATTAATTCATCTTATGAAGTTACATTTACAGATTCATTAGTTAATAATGTTGCCATTGCTTATGCTTATAATGTTAAAAATTCATTAAGCGGTGTTACGCTTATTAAGAATGAAAAACTTTTACCATCTAATGCAAATGTCTTTGAAGGTGTTAGAATTTCTATTGACACAACCTATCAGGTACTTAGTAAAATAGTTGTTGATACACTAAAAACACATTGGAATGTTAAACGAGATAATAATTTAAAATTTCTTATTTCTCAAATCAATTCACCGCCATTTGTGGGTTATAAAGCTCCAAGTGATTTTTTGATAGTTTTTTCAGATAATTACAATGATTCTTCATTTACTTTGGCAAATATATTTGGAGGAATTGCACCCCCTGCAAATACTAAAATAAATTATAAGATATTTGATATCACAAACAAAGAAAAACCAATAAGAATAAAATTTGCTTTAACAGAAGTAAGTTCTTTTAGAAAGGATACACTATCTTTTTCAGATCAATTCCTAATGGCAGATACATCCGATAATAAATTAACTTGGAGAATAGTATTTGTAGGCGACAGCTCATCCTTTATTTTTAAAGGCGGTGATTCCTTGTTCATTAGTATGACCAAACCTATTAGTGCTAGTGACAAATTTACATTTACAACTGTAAAAGCCGGAATTGATGTAAACTCAATTGCAAATCAATTGAATAAAATAAAAGTTGTTCCAAATCCCTATGTAGTTAGTAATGTTTTTGAACAGCCATTACCTCCCACTGTTAGAGGAAGAGGTGAAAGGTTAATTAATTTTACACATATTCCTATAAATGCTTCAATAAATATTTATACTTCAAATGGTGATCATGTAAGAACTTTAATTCAAAATGGAAATATTACTGACGGTACTGTTTCTTGGGATGTTAGAACTAAAGAAGGTCTTGATGTAGCTTATGGAGTATATTTCTATATAGTTGAGGTACCGGAAATAAGTGATAAAAAAATGGGTAAGATAGCAATCATTAAATAATAAAATATATGATATTTAACATAAAATTATTAAAAAGAATTTTTGTATTTGTTGCATTGACTTCGGTTATTACTTTTCCTCAATCAAAAGTTGGTACAACTGCTGCAAATTTTTTAACAATACCTGTTGGAGCAAGAGCTACCGGTATGGGCGGAGCCTTTGTTGCTGTTGCAAATGATGTTTCCTCTGTTTATTGGAATCCTGCAGGTCTGTCTTGGCTAGAAAAAAACGAGTTGAATATTTCTTATTCAGAATGGCTTGTTAATACAAAACATAATTGGATTGCTTTTGGATTAAAATTAGGTGAGTTTGATGCTATTGCCGTAAGTTTTAATCAACTAGATTTTGGAAATGAAGAAATTACAACAGCTGATCAACCTAATGGAACTGGTCAATTTTGGAGTGCGGATGATTTAGCTATAACCCTTACTTATGCACATAATCTTACAGATAAACTTTCTGTCGGAAGTAATTTTAAATATATAACCCAAAATATTTATAATGAATCTGCCAATGCATTTGCCATTGATGTTGGACTATTATTTCATACTGAAATATCAGGACTTAATATTGGAATGAATATTTCAAATTTTGGAACTGAAATGAAACTTGATGGAAAAGATTTATTACAACCAGTAGATATTGATCCTTCAAATACTGGGAATAATTCTAATATAGCTTCAAGATTATCAACTGACTCCTGGCCTTTACCACTTGTTTTTTCTGTTGGTTTATCCTGGGAAATGTTAAAAAATGAAATGTGGAATATAACTATTGCAACTGATGCTAATATCCCAAATAATCAAGTTTCATATCTAAATACTGGTGGTGAGATTGTTTGGAATGACATTGTTTCTGTTAGGGCAGGTTATTATGCATTAGGTAAAGATGCTTCAGTAACTGGATTAACTGCTGGTTTTGGTATCAAATATGATTTTGGTAGTTTTTTAGGAAAAATAAATTACAGCTATACCGATTATGGTATTTTCAAAAGTATATCAAGAATTTCTTTAACAATAGGACTGTAAACTAGATATAATTAATTAACTATTTTCAATTTAACAAGAGGTGTTATATGAAAAAATTTCTAATTCCATTATTTGCCCTCATTCTTTCTACAGCTTTATTTGCTCAAGATACTACTAGTGTAGTATTTCAAGTAAATATGGGTGCTCAGATTTTTCGAGGTGCATTTTCTGCAAGTAGTGATTCTTTGACTGTCAGAGGTAATTTTCAGGTAGATGCAGGAGATGCTGCAGATTGGGCTGGTTATGCTTTTAAAATGAGCAAGATATCTGGAGATTCAATCTGGGCAGTAACTGCTAGAATTCCAAATGACAGCAGTGGTAAATCGTACGAATATAAATTCGTAAAAAATGACGACGGATGGGAAGGTTTAAGTAGTAATAGGAGCTTTACTTTTGACACTAGTTCAGCTACACAGACTCTTCCGGTTGTTTATTTTAATGATGATTCTTCATTTGTTCTACCTCCTAAAAATACTATTAAATTTAGTGCAGATCTTACAAGTATTATTGGTACAGGAGTAGGATTTTTTGATCCAAGTTCAGATACATTAACTGTTGCCGGAATGAATTGGGAAGGTGAAACTCTTGTCAGCCCTGACTCTAATAGAGTAATGCAACAAGATCTTTTTAACCCTAACATATTTTCTGCCACATTAACAGTTAGAAAAGCTGCAAAAGATTCATCTAAATGGAAATTCAAAGCAATCCCTAGCGATAGGTTTACTAATGGTGGCTGGGAATTAGGTAATGATCGCTGGTATACCTATAGTAGTGATACATCAAACACTATTATTTTAGATCCAATAGTTCCAAATATATCACCAGTCCAACCTCCTTTATCGGCTGACTTAAATGTTACATTTACTGTTGATATGAATGGTGCAAAAGAAAGATATAATAATGGAAACATCACTGGTATTGAGTTTGTAGGTATGCGAGGTGGTGCAAGCTTTTTGGGAGACTGGGTTGCTTCTGGTGGAACTTGGACAGTTGCAGATACTGTTGGTCTAGCTCATATGTTAATTTTGTATGATGATGGTACACACGGTGATGTTACAGCTAGTGATAATTGGTGGTCCCTAAAAATAACTGTTCTTTCCGGTACAAATGGTGGAATCTATGAATATAAATTTGGTGCAAAGTACACTAATTCCGATACTCTTAACGCTGGAGTAGAATATATGGATAATGAAATGGGTTTTGGATCAAATCATTCATTTCTACTTAAGAACGGACCTGATTTATCGTTTGCACATACATGGGGTGTCATAGCTCCTATTACTGGTATTGAAAGAGAAAATAATTTAATTCCAGATAATTTTACGCTATCACAGAATTACCCAAATCCTTTTAATCCATCAACTTTAATTAATTATAGTATACCTGTACCAGGCTTAGTAACTATAAAAGTATATGATATGCTCGGAAGAGAAGTCACTACTCTTATCAATAGCGAACAAGCTGCAGGTAATTATAAACTTACTTTTGATGCATCTACTTTAGCTAGTGGCGTTTATTTCTACAGAATTATGTCTAATAATTTTGTATCCACCAAAAAGATGTTGTTAATGAAGTAATTGTTCTATCATTTAGTTAA
>PFVA01000269.1 GCA_002790365.1 Ignavibacteriales bacterium CG_4_9_14_3_um_filter_30_11 | reverse complement strand
TGATTATGTAGCAGAAAAAATAATTGAAGTTTTTAAAAACCGAGATAAAATAAAAGGACTAAAAATTACTTATCAAGCTCCAATGCTCAGACATTTTACTGCTAGATTTGAAACAATAAATGATTAAAAAATTATATAGCTATAATAATAATAGAGATATATGGAGAATAATTCCTGCAGGGGATGAAAATCTTTTAATTGAAGAAAGAAATAAAAAAACTAAAGAAGTTTTTTTTAACTGTATAAACATTAACTCTGGTAAAAAATTACTTAACAGTTTTCAGTTTAATGATAAATATTGGGTTGGTGTTGAAGCGGTTCACAACAATATAATTTATTTCCATAGATTTATAAAACCTGATCTTCCCACACACAAAGATATAATCGCTTTTGATATTAAAATGAAATCTATTTTATGGGAGAATAAAGATCTAACATTCTTATATATTTCAAATGATTTCTTGCTTGCTTATAAATCATTATTTGATGGTAGAGAATATTATAAATTGGATATTGAAACAGGTAATATTTTGAAGGTATTAAAGGATATTCCCATCAATAAAAAATCAGATGAATATCAAAATAATTCATTAAAAGATTTTACATTTTCTTCAATTTATAGTGATAAAATTGAATTAGTAGAAGATATAAAAGAATATATAAAAAAGTTTAAGGATGAGAATGTTGTTATCGGTAAAATTGAGTTTATTGTCCAAAAATTAACTTTATTGGTCTGTTTTCACTCACCGACAAAAAATGGAAAGTTAAACAAAATATTTAATGCTATTGATATTGTCTCAGGAAAGATTATATTAAATAAAATAATTAATTCTAACATAGAAACTTTTGTACCAGATTCTTTTTTTCTAATTAAAAATTTCTTGTTTGTAATTTGGGAAACAAAAAAACTCGTATGTTTTAATATTATGTAAATTCTGTCTAAAAAATAATCATCATTATTTAAAATAGGCAAGAGGAAAAAATGAACATAACAAAAGAAGTTCAGGGTTTAATCCTACTTGTAGCAAGAGAAACTTTAATCTCTCTTTTTAGTGAAGATGCTCATTTTACGGATATTGATTATAAAATGTATCCTCAAGTTGCAATGAGAAATACCGGCGCATTTGTAACACTTAAACAAAACGGAAATTTACGCGGGTGTATAGGTTACTTAAGTTCACCCGATATGCTTATTGACACAATAAAGGATGCAACTATTCAAGCTGCTACAAACGATCCAAGATTTAATCCTATTACTTTTGAAGAATTATCAAAAATTTATATCGAAGTTTCTGTTTTATCACCACCTGTTCAACTGAGAGATTATAAAGATATTAGAATTGGTGAACATGGCCTGCTACTTGAAGAACCTAACCACAGAGGCGTTCTACTTCCACAGGTTGCAACTGAGCATAATTTCAACATCCAACAATTTCTTACAGCTTTATGTGAAAAAGCTGGTATGCATCCATACACTTGGGAAGATACTCCTTTAAATATTAAAGTTTTTACTGCAGCAGTAATGTCAGAAGTAGGTAAAAGAAAAAAGACTTATGATTCAGCATAGAAAACCTGCAGTAGCTGGACTTTTTTATCCTGCAAATCCACAAAAATTAGAATCAGATATCAATCGATACTTAAATTATTCTATTCCTTCTTTTATTCCTTCAAAAATATTTGGGTTGATTTCACCACACGCAGGTTATATTTATTCAGGTTCTTCTGCTGCATATGGTTTTAACACAATAAAAAATAAAAAATTTAATACAATAATAATTATATCTCCCAGTCATAGAGAATATTTTCCGGGAGTTTCTATTTATAACGGTGATGCATACGAAACACCTTTAGGGTCAATTCCAATCAACCAAGAAATTTCTGATTTATTAGTAGATAATAAAGGAAATATTTTTAGAGGAATAAACGGGCATAAAGAAGAACACGCGATAGAAGTTCAGCTTCCTTTTTTGCAGTGTGTTTTAGAAGATTTTTCTATTGTACCGATAGTCATGGGTGATCAAAGTAAAATTTTTGTTGATGCTCTCGCTGAAAGGATTAATGATATTGTAAATGATAACACACTTTTAATTGCAAGTTCAGACCTATCTCATTATTACGCATCAGCAGAGGCAGAAGAAAAAGATTCAAAAACTGAAAAAAGCATTAACGAATTTAACATTGATCAACTAACTTCTGATTTTTCACAAAACAAATGTGAAGCTTGCGGTGCAGGACCAATATTATCATTAATGAAATCAGCAATACTAAAAAACAAAAACAAATCTTTAGTACTCAATAGAACACACTCCGGTTATGTCAGCGGTGATTATGATCAGGTTGTTGGTTATCTTTCTGCAGTATTTTACGGAGAATAATTGTACAATCACAAAGAAAAAATTGCTGTAATTGGTGCAGGTAGAATAGCTTACTCTTTAACAAACGCATTAGTCAAATCTAATTTTAATATCCATTCAGTTTATAGCTTAAATAAAAAATCGGCAAAAGAATTAGCTGAAAAATTCGGAATTAAAAATTATTCTAATGATCTCAATGATATTTCTGAAGATGTTAACATTTACTTTTTAACTGTTCCGGATAATCAAATTCTAAATGTTGCCTTTCAATTTGAAAAACTAGATATAAATTTTAATGATAAACTATTCGTTCACTTTTCGGGAGCTTTAAGCTCTGATGAACTAAATGTCTTAAAAGAAAAAAGAGCGGAAATTGCTTCATTACATATTATGCAATCATTTCCATCAAAAGAAGTTATATCATTTAAAAATTTAACTGCAGCAATTGAAACAAATAACAAAAAAACTGAAAAATTTTTATTTGGATTAGCAGAAAAAATAAAATTAAAACCATTTAAACTTTTTAAGGAAGATAAAATCAATTATCATTTAACAGGAGTTTATTCATCTAATTTTTTTGTGGGTAATCTTTTTTCAGCAAATGAAATAATTGATAAAAACAACTCTAACTATCCTAACTTCGATCAACTAACCTTACCCATTATTAAAACTACTTTAAGCAATATTGAGCAAAATGGATTAGATAATTCTCTTTCAGGACCCTTACAAAGGGGCGAAGTAGAAGTTATTAAAAAGCATATTGAAAAATTAAAAGCTAGTATGAATAAAAATTTTAATATAGAAGGCAAAAATATTTTTCTGCTTAATTATATTTGTCAATCTATTACAATTTTGAAGATATTGGGAAATAAAAAGAGAGGTATAAATCAAAGTCAGAAAAATATACTTAATTTATTAATTGATGAGTTTAACGAGATCACTAAAGATTAAATTCTCAGTGAAAACCACACCCCTTAGTTGCACTTTTTTTATATTAAAGCATTAAATAAAAAATCGTTTGCAAAGGAAAAAATTTCAGAATGAAAAATAACGCTAATACAATAGAAAAAATAGTTTCATTATCTAAAAGGAGAGGATATATTTTTCAATCCAGTGAAATTTATGGCGGATTAAACGGATGCTGGGATTATGGTCCATTAGGTGTTGAATTATTGAATAATATTAAAAAAGAATGGTGGAATTCCATGACTTTGCGTGAGGATGTTGAAGGTTTGGACTCATCGATATTAATGCACCCAAAAGTGTGGGAAGCTTCAGGGCATGTTGAAAATTTTACAGACCCAATGATAGATTGCAAACAATGTAAAGCAAGATTTAGAGTTGATCTTTTAGGAGGGATGTTAAATGAGAAAAGGAAAAAGAAATCAGTAAGAGCAATTCTGGAAAATTGCAATGATGAAAAACTAAAAAATAAAATTGAAGATATTTGTTCTAAAAATAATGAAATAGATTCTTTTGATATTATAATTGAAGATAGTGAGCTAAGCGGAATTTTGTTAAATGAATTAAACTGTCCTCAATGTGGTACACAATCCTCCTTTACAGCAGCAAGAGAATTTAATTTAATGTTTAAAACATTCCTAGGTCCGGTAGAAGATACAGGTTCAGCAATATTTTTAAGGCCTGAAACAGCACAGGGTATTTTTGTAAATTTTTTAAATGTTCAAAATTCAACCAGACAGAAATTACCATTTGGAATAGCTCAAATTGGTAAAGCATTTAGAAATGAAATAAACACAAAAAACTTTCTTTTTAGAACCAGAGAATTTGAGCAAATGGAAATGCAGTTTTTTGTTAAACCGACTGATGATAAAAAATGGTATGACAATTGGAAAGTAGAGAGAATAAAATGGTATAAGGGACTGGGTATGAATTCTGAAAATTTAAAATTTCATGATCACCCCACAAACAAACTTGCACACTATGCAAAAGAAGCTACCGATATAGAATATAATTTTCCATTTGGCTGGGGAGAAATAGAAGGAATTCATAATAGGACAGATTTTGATCTAAGAAGACACGAAGAATTCTCCGGAAAATCATTAAAATATTTTGATGAAGAAACAAAAGAAAAAACATTACCATATATTATTGAAACATCTGCAGGTGCAAGTAGATCATTTATGGCTTTTTTAACTGAAGCTTATGATGAAGAAGAAGTAAACGGTGAACAAAGAGTTGTATTAAGACTTCACAAAAAATTAGCTCCAATTAAAGCTTCAATTCTTCCTTTAGTTAATAAAGACGGTATGCCTGAGATTGCTAAAAAAATTGAAGAAGATCTTCGATTTAAGTTCAAAATATTTTATGACGATAAAGGTGCTGTAGGAAGAAGGTATAGAAGGCAAGATGAAATCGGCACACCTTATGCAATAACGATTGACACACAAACTTTAGAAGATCAAACTGTTACTGTTAGAGAAAGAGACTCGATGGAACAGATTAGAATTTTAAGTGATAGTCTATCTTCATATTTGTTAGAAAAATTGGCTGAGTAAATTTTTAATTTAATTTACTTTTAAAATTATGCGTAAAAGTTTTATCATATCTTTTATCTTTTCAATATTCTTAGCAGAAATATGTTTTGCCCAATTCGATATTAGAGACTCATTAATAACAACTGGTATATATCAAATTTATAATATTAAATTTGAAAAAGCCGAGAGTACATTCCAGACTTTAAAAAATAAATTTCCATCAGATGAAGCCGGTAATTTTTTCTTGACTATGATAGATTGGTGGAGAATTTTATTAAACACAACCATCGAAAAATATGACGAAGGATTCTTATCAAAATTAAATGCTATTATTGAAAAATGTGATTTAATCTTAGAGAAAGACAAGAATAATGCTGAGGTTTTATTCTTCAAAGGTGGAGCAATTGGATTTAGAGGAAGACTAAGAGCGCTAAGGCAAAGCTGGATTAAAGCTGCGGATGACGGAAGATTAGCTTTACCTATTATAAAAAAAGTGACTTCATTAGAGCCAAATAATTACGATGCAATTTTTGGCTTGGGTATTTATAATTATTACGCTTCAATACTTCCTGAAAAATATCCCATCTTAAAACCATTTATGCTATTTATGCCATCGACTGATAAAGACGAAGGAATTAGACAAGTAAAATTAACAGCCGAAAAGGGTAAATATGCAAAATATGAAGCTAATTATTTTTTAATGCTAATATATTTTACTGATGAGGACAAACCATTTGAGTCTTATAATTATGCTTCAAAGCTAGTTAAAGAATTTCCGGATAACCCTGTTTTTGAAAAATGGGGAGGAAGGATTGCAGCAAAAGTTGGAAATAGTTTGACAGCATCAGAAATATTCAAGAATGTTTTGTTAAAGGGGCAAAAGAAAATGATGGGCTATTATGATGATATTACAAAAAGAGAGGCTCTTTATTATATAGCAGATTATTATTGGAATATTAATAAAGTAGATTCATCAAAAATATTATTTGAAAAATGTGTTGAATATTCGTCAAAAATTGATAAGGATAAAGAATCCGGATTTTATGTTAATTCACTAGTTTATTTGGGGATGATAAATGATATTCAAAACAATAGAAATAAAGCAATAGAATATTATAAAAAAATATTAGATATGGAGGAATATAAACAGTCTCACGAATTGGCAGAAAAATATTTACAAACACCTTTTAAGAAGTAAACTAGAGTGAAGTTGAAATTCCTATCCTGTGCATAGACCCTATTTCACCCAATGAAGAATAGCCATAATCAAAATAATATTTTGAAACTAATAAGCCCAGACCCAAATTAAAGCCTGCAAGACCACCAAAGTCACCAATTTTTAGTTCTTTTCTCTTTTCATTATTGTAACCAAACCTAATAGTAAAAGCGTTGCTTAATTCAAATTCAGCACCCACACTAAAAGCTTCAAATCTACCTGTGTAGGTATCATCACCACGATTTAATCTATGAAAATCTACTGATAATATTAAAGGAATATGTTCCATTTTTTTAGAGACGCCAATAACAAGGTCTACTGGTAAATCTTCTTTTGTATTAAAATATTTTGAAAGTTGAAAACCTGAATTAAGTAAAGCTATACCAAAGTTTAATCCTTCTGAAGGGATTGAATAATGCAGACCCAGATCAAAAGCTAAAGCTGATGATGATTGATCGGCAATTGAAGAATTAATATATTTTAAATTAGCTCCATAGTATAAATTTTCTTCAAGATTGTTTGCATAGCCTATTATCATAGCCAACTCACCAACACTAAACTCACCGGTTTTATTTCCGAACTGATCTGCTTGAGTAAAACTTCCATAGCTAATGTATTCAACGGCTGCACCAAATCTTCCCCAAGTACCAACATCTTGTGTGTAAGAAACACTTGCAAGATTTATATCTAACAAATGATTTACATAAGAAAATGATATCTTTTGATCGTTAATTAATTTAAGTCCGGCAGGATTATAAAAAATAACATTTGGATCATCACTATTTGATACAAAACTTCCACCTAAAGCACCTGCTCTTGGACTTAAATCCAAACGAAGAAACTCATATGTTTTTTGTCCAAATATTGAAGTGGAAAGAAGAATTATTATTACAGTAGCAAAAAATGATTTAGTTTTCATAAAAATCCAAAATATTAATTTCTTATTTAACTATATTATAAAATAAAGGCAAGTGAAATTATTAAGCATTTAATTTTCTATCATAAAATTATTAGAAGGGATACATGAATTTTCTTATTTACGGTGCTACTGGATATACCGGTAAACTAATTACTCAAAGGGCAAAAAAATTAAATCTCAATCCTATTCTTTCAGGCAGAAATTTAGAAAAATTAAAAAAAGTTGCAGAACCATTGGGATTTGAATATGAAACTGTTGAATTGACAAATGAAACAAAATTATTAAAATTATTAGAAAAAGTAGATCTAGTTCTTCATTGTGCAGGACCATTTTCAGCAACAGCTAAACCAATGGTTGATGCCTGTTTGAAAACTAAAACTCATTATTTAGATATTACCGGAGAAATTAGTGTTTTTGAAAGAAACAAAAGTCTTGATAATTCTGCAAAAGAATCAAACATTTTAATTATGTCAGGAGTTGGATTTGATGTTGTACCGACAGATTGTTTATCTGCTTATATGAAAAAGAGAATGCCTGATGCTAAATACTTAAATATAAGCATAGGTGGATTAAGTCAAATTTCTTCCGGAACTGCTAAAACTGCAATTGAAAATATTTCTAAAAGTTTTTCAAT
>PFVA01000266.1 GCA_002790365.1 Ignavibacteriales bacterium CG_4_9_14_3_um_filter_30_11 | reverse complement strand
TTACCAATTGATTTTTCCTCATTAACTAATGTTGTAATTTCTTTACCGAGCACATCATAAATTTTTAAAGTTACATAGCTGAGTGCAGAAAGCTGAAAGCTGATTACAGTCTCCGGATTGAAAGGATTGGGATAATTTTGGCTTAATGAAAATTGTGTAGGAAAAGTTTGTTCGTATTTAATATCTGTGGCATAAAGAAATTTAAATGTTGCATAAACAGGTAAGTGATCCGATGCATAAAACAAAGCATCAGCTAAAGATGAAGAAACTGCTGTATTTGGTTGTTCATTAATTGATTTATTATAATGATTTCCATCATTGCCAAAAGGAATTGTAGAATCTGTTACATACTTAATTCTTAATTTTTGTTCTATTGCATTTGAATATAAGATCATATCAAATCTGTCGTCCAATCCACCATTACTTGATCTTGTTGCTTGTGTATGATAAGTAGAATAAATTGAATTATTCCAAGTACCGTTCATTGTAATTGGGTCTATAAAATAACCTGATTTAGTTTGATCCTTTAACTTTATGTAAGCTGGTTCTGAATCTTTATAAATATTAAAATCACCTAAAACAATAAAGTTAGTGTTTGTGGGAAGTGCATCTGTAAATTTCCTTAATGAATCAACTTCTGCTGCTCTTTTATTTTCATTTGTTGTTCCTGTGCTGGCTTTAAGATGAGCTGCATAAATTCTTAAAGTATCATCTGTTGAGATATGAACTACCTTAAATTCGTTTATATCTCTCAATTCAGAATGAATGGGTGTATTACTAATAAATTTAAATTTATTAGTATCGTAAAAAATCACATTTTCATAATAATCATAGGTGTTGGGAGGAGGGGGGTTCAAATTTGCAATAAAATTACCAGAATTATAGTTACTGTTTATATCCTTCATAACATTATTTAAATATGCATCTACAGAATTTTGATTTTGAATTTCTTGAACTACAAAAATATCAGGTTTTGTAGCATTTATTATTTCTCTAAAGTATGTGTTTCTTGAAGTATCAACATTGCTGTCATAGTTCAGCAAATTGTAAGTCATAATTTTAACATCTTGTTGTGCAAATAGATTTGTAAAAGAAACAAAGAGGATGAAAAAAATTATTGATAGTTTTTTCATTTCAATTAATGAAATTTTAAAAAATATATATCTAAATATAACAATAGTAGATTTTGGGGTGAAAGATTATTTAAAATAAAAAAGGCAGCAAAAATGCTGCCTTAAATAATTTATCATAGTTTGATTATTTCATAACAATCATTTTCTTCCTGTCAAAAAAATCATTTGATTTGATTGTATAAAAATAAACACCGCTGCTGAATTTACTAGCATCAAAATTAACAGTATAAAATCCTGCCGTTTTGTTTTCATTTACAAGAGTAGTTATAACTCTTCCTAATACATCGTAAATATTTATTGTAACCAAACCTTCCTGTTTTATTGCATAATTTATTTGTGTTGTGGGATTGAACGGATTTGGATTATTCTGG
>PFVA01000238.1:8092-9488 GCA_002790365.1 Ignavibacteriales bacterium CG_4_9_14_3_um_filter_30_11 | reverse complement strand
CCCGCTATATAAAATGTTTTATAAAAACATTTTATATAGCGGCCTTTGGCAAAAAATTCATTTCCAATGAATTTTTTGGGGTTAGTATAATTTGAAAAAATTATTTTTAAGTTGAGTCATTCCTATTTAGTATATTGTGTCTTGAAAATAATTTTATATTTAATAAATTTGTTATGAGTTTATTAAAAGTTAATACGAGGGATAATTATATGCCAAAAAATTTTATATCAAATAAAGATGAAACTGTAAGAATGTTTGAAAACGATTTTCTCGAAGCACTTTCTAGAGTTCATTATACGGTTCCATTATATATTTTCTTACCAGTAATTGCATATTTTCTTTATAAAAGCATTCAATTTAGTCTGAGTATTTCAAATATTATACTTTTTATACTTATCGGGATTGTTATCTGGAGTTTTACAGAATATTCATTACACAGATTTATTTTCCATTTTCCTGCTAAATCAGAATTTGGTAAAAAGATACATTTTACTTTTCATGGTGTCCATCATGACTATCCAAGTGATACAAAAAGATTAGTGATGGTTCCTACCGTTAGTATTCCTCTATCTATTTTATTCTATTATATTTTTGAATCAATTTTTGGAGATATTTTGGTAGCCCCAATTTTTGTAGGATTTATTGCAGGTTATTTATTTTATGACATTACTCATTATGCTATACATCATTTTAATATGCATAGTAAATTTTGGCTTGTTATTAAAAATCATCACATCAAACACCATTTTGAAAATCCTGGTTTAGGTTATGGTGTTAGCTCTCCAATTTGGGATAAAATTATCGGAACAGATTTTTCCCAAAAGAAGTAGATACATTTAATTGATTTCAAATATCAAATAAATGAACTTCTAATAAATATTGTAAGATATGCAAAGAATCCTAAACCTTTTTTTACTTTTAGTGTTTTTAATATTCCCATCCAGTGAATGCAATGTTGCAAACTATTCTAAAATAAATATAAGAACCAGTCAGGTTGGTTTTTTACCTAATGATATAAAAACAGGTGTCATTTTTTCAACAGATAAAATTGAAGCTGAAAAATTTTATATAATAAATTCTATAACACAAGAAATAGAATTTGAGAATAATCTTCCAGACAGTATTTATTCATATGGTAAATTTAATTTTGCTTTATCACTAGATTTTACACTACTAACAAAAAAGGGTAGTTATTATATTGAAGTAGAAGGGAATAGATCAATACCTTTTAAAATAAGGGATAATATTTTTAATAACATTACTGATTCACTTCTATTGTTCTATCAAACTCAAAGATGCGGACCAACAAATCCAATTCTACACTTACCTTGTCATTTATCTGATGTTGTAAAATTAATAGGGTATAAAGATTCATCAGGTGTTGATATTACTGGCG
>PFVA01000238.1:7731-8080 GCA_002790365.1 Ignavibacteriales bacterium CG_4_9_14_3_um_filter_30_11 | reverse complement strand
ATCATTTACAACATATTTAATGTTGTTTGCATATGAATTTGATCCTCAAAAATTTGGATTTGACCGAAATAAAAATGGAGTCCCAGATATTTTAGATGAAGCAAAAATTGGCCTTGATTGGATGAAAAGAGCTAATTTCCAAAAAGATAAACTCGTTACACAGATTCAAGATTTATCAGATCATCAAGTTGGATGGAGATTACCTGAAAATGATACTTTAAGATTTAACAGAGCTGGTTATGTTGGAAATGGTAAAAATCAAATAGGATTATTTTCTGCTACTATGGCAATTGCTTATAGAATTTGGAAAAATAAATTTAAAGATCTTGATTTTGCAGATGACTGTTTA
>PFVA01000238.1:0-7677 GCA_002790365.1 Ignavibacteriales bacterium CG_4_9_14_3_um_filter_30_11 | reverse complement strand
CCAAATGTTGATAGTATGGAATCCGGTTTTTATCAGGACTCAAGGTATTTGGGTAAATTAGCTTTAGGAGCAATTGAACTTTTTATCTCTACAAACGATTCATCCTATTTAAAAGAAGCTGAGACATTTGCAGATAGTGCCGGATCTGATTATTGGTGGAGCTGGGGAGATATCAATTCACTTGCTGATTATAAACTTGGGACTTTAATTCCAAGATATTCGGAATATCTTAAGAATAATCTTGAACATTTTACAAATAATTCAAAAGAATCTGTCTTTGGAGAAGGAATGCCTTATTCTTGGGGAACAACAAACTCCTTTCTTGGTGTTTCGCTACAATCAATTCTTTATAAAAAACTAACAGGCTCTACTACTTTTGATTCATTAGCAGCAATACAAAGAGATTATATATTAGGTAGAAATCCATGGGGAGTAAGTTTTATTTATAATATTGGTAGAGTATTTCCTAAATATCTTCACTCTCAAGTTGCTTATTTTAATAACGGCTATTTGCCAGGTGCATTAAGTTCCGGTCCGGCTCCTATTAGTATCTTAAATAATTATAAAATAGACAGAGAAAATATATCTTTTAATTATTTTAATTCCGATTCAGTAAAATTTTACGACGATAAATTTGATTACATTACTAACGAACCAACAATTGTAGGTAATGCTACTGCATTATTTGTTTTTGGTTACTATCAATAATTTGTTCTGAAAATAATTAAAATACCTCTCCTGCTATCTTAATAATCAAATCTCTCATTTTAATTCTCTTTTTACCTTTTATCTATATTATTAACCTCTAATGGAATAAATAATATCCTAATTTGGATCTTTGTTGCTTTTGTATCATTTCAGATTATATTATATTAATACTCTTTATTAACGGTTAAGTATATTCTATAAACGGTCATTGGATTTTATTTAAATTGACTAAAAATAGAGTGATATTTTAGAGAGTTTTTTTAATTATTTATTTGATATCTGTAACATTTTAATACATTATATGATGATGCTTATTTACGAAATATATAATAAAAATTAGAATTTAAGCTAAAATCAATAGAAATGCACAAAATGAAGTTTCGGCATAATATTTGGCTTAGCTTCCCTAAGAAATGGAGAAAACTATGGGAAGTAAAATACATTTACATTCATCGGGGATACCAATTATCGATAAAGTATGGGGAGGCTTATACAAGGGAGCTACTTATGTATTAATTGGGTCACAAAATTCTGGAAGAACATTACTGGCTTTACAATTTGCAAAACACTGTGTGTTACAAGGTCAGGTATGCTTATATTTTACCTCAATGCGTCATACTGAATTATTTATTCATGCCGCTACAATTGATTTTGATATGCAGCATTATATGAATAAAAATTTAATTGTTGTAATTAAGGTAAGTGATCCATTTTTAACCGGTAGCGAAAGAACTTATGATGAAGTTTTAGCGGATTATATGAGTGATATAGCTGTTGTTGTAAAAGAACATAATGCTGATAAAGTAGTTTTTGATGATTTTACACAATTTGTCGGTTTCAATAATATGCAATTATTAGAAAAATCTTTTATTAATACAATTGAATCTATTGAAGCAAAAGATAAAACAAGCTTATTTTTACTTTCAGATCCAGTTAGTGATGACGCTAGATCAATAACTTCTACAATTGTAGAAAATTCTACTGGTGTTATTTATTTAGAAAAAAGATATGGTGAAGAAAATAAAGGTATAATTACAATTACACCTATAGTAGGTCATCCTGAAGGGAAAGTAAAAGCTAAGTATTATTTAAAACCTTATGAAGGAATATCAATAGAAATTCAAAAAGGACCTGTATCATCTAAATATAATGTTGACAATGATATGGCTGCTAGTTTTTCTAACCTTAATACTTTCGAATCTAATAATCCTAATATAGATATAGATGATGATTATGATAGTGAAAGAATAAATTAAAGAAATTAATAATAAATGTAGAGTAAAATACAATGAAAAGAAAAATACAAATACTACCATCCGGCATTTCATTAGTGGATAAAAAATGGGGTGGTTTATATAGAGGCGGAACATATTTATTAATGGGTCCAAGAAAATCTGGAAAAACTTTAATGGCATTACAATATGCTTTAGAATGTGCAAAACAAAAAGAGGTTTGTTTATTCTTTACCAGTATTAGACCAAAAGATCTTATGATTATGGCAGCTTCCATAGATTTTGATCTGCAATATTTTATGAATAAAAATTTAATAATTGTAATTAGAGTTGCTCCCCCAACAGAATTATATGATAATGCAAACAAAGATGAATTTTTGGTTGAATATCTAAATGATATAATTACTGTTGTTGATCAACATAAACCTAATAAAATAGTATTTGACGAATTAACTCAATTTATATGTTTTTCGGATTTAGAAAGACTAAACCAAGTATTTAGACAAACAACTGAAATTATAGAAGAAGCAGATATTACTAGTCTATATGTATTAGGACAACCAGCAGCTGCTTCATCAAAAGCAATTGTAGAAACATTAAATCTTTCTGTAACTGGGATGATTACTTTAGACAGGACAGAAGATATTGATGGTAGTAATAAAAATAAATCCGAAGGTGGGCACATTACCATTTCTCCTAATGTTGGCCATACTGAAGGGAAATTTACATCACAATATTTCATTGAACCCTATAAAGGAATAACGATAGAAAAAACACCTGAAATTGAGGTGCCTGCATCTATTATGAATATTACTAGTAGTAAAAAATATACTTCATTATCAGATATTTCTGTGCCAGATGAAAAATATGTTCCTTCCAGTTTTTATTCTGAAGATGATTTTAAACTGATTTTGAACAATCAAATTGCACTATACAAAAGTACAGGGCAATCTTTTAATGTAATATCATTTAAGCTAAATGAATCTGTTATTAATAAAAACTTATTAACTTTTAAACAACTTCAAAATGCAATTAGATTATCTACAGATAAAAAAGATAAAATTTGTGTAGTGGGAGATAAAATATTAGTACTTCTTACAAGAGGAGAACAGAAGAGCACAAATAATTTAATAAGTAGAATCAAATCTAATTTGCCTATAAACAATGTAAGCGAAATTAAATATATTTTAGAAAATATTTCAGTATTTGCCGTAAACCCTGATGAATCAATTGAAAATGCTGAAGATGTTTTTAATAAAATTTCTAATGAATCATTTGAAACAAGTAAGAAAATATTTTTCCAATAAGAGACTATTGAAAATGAAAAAATTATCAACCTTTGCAATCATATTACTACTGGCTTTTAGTTCAATCAACTTTACAAAAGCTCAGGATAGATCTGAAACCTTTAAAATTCAAGCACAAAAACAAATGCTTGTTGGTAGATATGGTGAAGCTATTGATTTGTTAAACAAATATATATCTGCAAATCCGCAAAAAGCAGAAGGATATAATTTGCGCGGATTATGTTTTGAGAAAAGGAAAATATATGAATATGCTGTTTATGATTTTAAATCAGCATTGAAGTTAGAACCTCGAAACGATAAAGTTAGTACCAATCTTGGTAGAGCTACTGCAGCTTGGCAAGCTTTATTATATAATAATATTGAAGGATATAAAAGAGAAATTGCGATTGACCCAAATGTTCCGGTAAACTATTTGAATATAGGTAAATCATTTAAACATCTTGGGAAATGGGAATTAGCTGAAGAATGGTATGATAAATATTTAACATTAGAAGAAGCATCTTCAGATGAAATAATTAGATATTCTGAAATACTTGCTAAAAATGGACATATTAAAAAGGGAGAACCGATTTTAAAAAGATACACAGAAAAATATCCTAAAGATCAGAGACTTTGGTCAAGATATGGATATTTTACTTTTTGGCTTGGTAAAAATAAAATTGCAATTGATGCCTTTGAAAATGCACTTGCAATTAGACCATATTTTAAAGAAGCTCTCGATGGATTGGATAGAGCAAAAGGTAAACCATATATTTATTCTATAAACGATACTTCTATAAAATATGTAAACGGACAAGCTGTAATTAAGCAACCTAAAAAATTTGAATATGGTATAGACAGGGATTTTAGATTGTTAAAAAGAAATCCAAATGATTATGGAATACGATTTAGATTGATTGATGCTTTGGTTAAAGTAGAAAGATTTGTTGAAGCTGAAGAACAATTAATATATTTAACTGAAAAAGGTGTTGACCCTGATAAAGTACAAGAATTAATGGTGGAAGTAAGTGCTAAAAAAGATAGTGTTAACATGGTCAGAATAGCTGAATACACAGAAAAAATTAAAACTGATCCAACAAACAAAAAAATGGTATTGGAACTTGCTAAGTATTATGCAGGACAAATTGACTATGATAATGCATTAGATTTATTAAATGAATATATGAATAGAGTTCCTGGTTTAAACCCAGATGTTCGATATCTAGTTGCAAAGTATTCCGCTTGGAACGCTGATTTTGATAAAGCTGATGAAGAGATAAAAAATCTATTGAAAAGTGATCCAAATAATTTAGATTATCAATTGTTACAAGGTCAAATATCAGTTTGGGCTGTAAGAGATTTGGACGAAGCAAAAGGTTTTCTACAAAATGTGTTAAACCGTGAACCAAAAAATATTTATGCGATAGTCGGAATGTCAACACTAGAAGCTTGGCAGAAAAATTTTGATGAATCAAAAAAATATTTGGATATAGCTAAAAGATTAGATCCAAATTCTAGTATTGTTAGCGCAACTGAACAGTTCTACATTAGAGCACTATCTGCAAATGAAGGATATAAAATTACTCAGATTAGAGCAGAGGCCGGACAATTAGCAATGAATGGTGATTATGAAGGTGCTGTTGCAAAATATGATGAATATTTATCAAAAATAACTGCACCAACAAAACAAGAATTATTAGAATATGCAGATATTTTATTTGCTGCTAAATATTATGATAAATCAGTAAGAACTTATGACCAAATTTTACAAGATGGTGATGATTTTGATGTGAGTCTTTTAAGAGCAAGATCACTGTTATTAACTGCTGATTCAACAGCAGCTTTAAATCAGTTGATCTTATTAGCTGAACAAAAACCGGAAAGTTATGAAGCAAACTTATACTTGGCTGAAGCATATTCTAGAATGGAAGAATATAATGAAGCTAGAAATATTTATGAGAATATGTTAGAACCATCTGATGATCCTAATAAAATAAAGTTGGATTCTACACAAATAAATCTTATAAATGCAAGAATGGGTTGGTTGCCAAGAGGTGGAAGTATAAATGATGTTTTTGTTAACTTCCCAAGTTATATGGCATTAAATCCTACTGCAATATATTTTGCTGATAACCAAGACTTTTCATTTAATAAAATCGGTTTTGGTTTACAATTAGGTGTTAATAGTTTCCTAAGTGCGGGCGTAAGATACGATAGGTCCCACTTACAAACTTCTCTTTGGGATGTTGATCTAAATTCATTTAAAGGTCAATTAATGTTTAGATTATCTGATTATGTTACGACTACGGTAAGTTTTGGCTCTCAAAGAGATTTAGCCGGTAATAAGCGTAGTATATCTGATGTAGTTTTTAAAGCTGAAGATCCTAAAGAATATTCATTAGTTGTTGGATATGAAAACAACGATGCAAGAGTAATCCTTTTATCTCCAAATTTAATTGGATTTACAAACTATTCTGTAGATATTTATACAATTAACGGTCTATATATGCCATCCTCTGAAGTTAAACTTTCTGGCTTTTATCATTATGGTTCTATTTCTGATGGTAACTTATTTAATGATTTACAACTAAGAATTGGTAAAAAATTCTATAAAAATACTTATATAGGATATGAATATGCATATTCTAATTATAAATTTGTAAATATCCTATATTATTCCCCACAAAATTATGATTCACATAGTATATGGGGAGAATGGAATGCTAAAAATACTCCTAAGTTAAGATTAAACATTGGTGGTAAAATTGGTTATGCACCAAGTGTAAATTATATACTAAGAGAAGCTTATGGTGAAATTTATTATCAACCGGTACCTTACTTTACAATTAACGGTAGAATTGGTGGTTCAAGTTCATTTAGAGAAGGCTCTGGTTATAATTCATTATTCGTAGCATTATCAGCATATTGGAGCTTCTATTAAAATATTGAAGTAATATTTAAGAATAATAGAAGTATAAAAATTTTTAATTCCTTGATATCCTGTTTAATATTTAGTATAAAGTTATTAAACAGGGTATAATTTATTATACGAATAATTTTCAAAGAGGTTATAGTGGCTATTTTTACCAAACTGAATTTAATTTTATCATCTACCAAATTATTATTAGTACTATTCACTTTAATGTTTGTTTTTAATTCTAATTTTACAAATGCCAAAAAAAATCTAGGTTTAATTGGACAAGAAGGAATAAATCTTACAATAAATAGTAACCCATTATTTAACATTACTAATAGTAAAACAAAAATAGATAATGAAGAATATTCAGATTTTACTAATGATATTGTTTCTATAAAAGATGAGTTAAATGTTGAATCTGAATTATTAAGTACAGTACAGGGTAAATTTATACCAATAAGTGGAAATGTTAATGAACTTAATAGTTTCTTTAATGCTTTGAAAGGGAGTAGGGGAAATAAAATAAGAATTGCACATTACGGAGATTCAATACTATTGGGAGATGTGATAACAGAAAATTTAAGACAAAATTTACAAGAAAAATATGGTGGTGACGGGATTGGATTCCTATCGATTATGCCTGATGATATACAGATGAAAAGATCTATCAGACAAACTGTATCCGGATCTTGGGTACAGGGTTCTATGACAACTGGCAATCGAAGTCATCTCCCTATAGGAATTAGTGGTTCATCAGCACAAGCAACAAGTAATAGTAAAATAAAATATGAAACCACAAAATTTATGAGAACTTCTCGTTCTTTTAATACAGTAAGAGTATTTTATACCAATACTAGTTATTCGTCATCTATAAGTTATTCCTTTGGTGATGGTAAAGTTATTACCAAAAAATTAATGCCAGGAACAGGTGTTAAAGAATTAATATTAACTTCAACAAATTTAGAAACAACTTTAGAGATTGATTATGGAGGAGCTGCCGGTACATATTTTTTTGGAATCAGTTTAGAGACCGGCAATGGAATTTATGTAGATAATTTTTCATTTAAAGGTGACTCAGGTGTTTCATTGACAAATATTGATCAAAATATTATTAAAGGATTTGATGATTACCTTAATTATAAGTTAATTATTATAAATTTTGGAATTAATGCAACTACACTTCCAGCTACAAGTTTAATTTGGTATAAAAATAAAATGTTGAAGGTTATTAACCACTTCAAGAAAGCTATACCTGATGCAAGTATTTTAGTTGTAAGTGTTGGGGATAAAAGTATTAAAACTAATTCTAGATTTGTAACAGATCCAAAAGTAGAATTATTAATAAAATTACAAGAGGATTTAGCAAAAGAGGCAAATGTAGCTTTTTGGAATCTTTTTGACGCAATGGGCGGAAGAAACTCTATGGAAAAATGGGTAAATGCCGGTCCACCTTTGGCTTTAATGGATTATGTCCATTTAACTAGTTTAGGTGGGAAAATAGTAGCTGATTTACTAACTCAAGCTCTAATGAAAG
>PFVA01000230.1 GCA_002790365.1 Ignavibacteriales bacterium CG_4_9_14_3_um_filter_30_11 | reverse complement strand
AACATTTAATATTCCAGTTTTATTCAGTGCTACAATTACAGGCTTAAACCTAAACGGAAGTAATGCAAGCTTTGTTTATGTAGACAACAATGGCGGAATGACTAATGTTACTAGTGATGCTTCTGGAATAAGTGACGATGGTCTTTATGTAATAAATGCACAACTAAATCATTTCTCAAGATATGGTTGGGCTAAATAATAAAAAATCCATATTTTAATATGTTATAAATAATTATAATTTAAGAATGTAGGCTATTATAATTGAAAAATATTGATGCAATAGAGAAGATACTCTCTGAATACTTGGGCACTAAAAGTTTTAATGAGTACAGAAAACTTTTAGCTGAAAGAAAACCCGGTATGAAGAGAGTATCTTCAATTAATCCTACCTCTAAAAAACAACTTACTCAAGCACTAACTTCTTCTTTAGATTATTATTCCTATATAGAATTTCTAATCACTTTTGCAAAACAAAAGCTCGATGATCAAAAATTTATTGAGCTTATTTTATTTTTGGGTGAAGTTTCTATCTACAAAGGTGAACTTGATTCAGCAGTTTCATTATTTAAAAGTTTAATTAAAACTTGTGAAAATGAGAGTTCTTATTTAAATATAAAAGCTAACGCAATGTTAGCTTTGGGGGAAATTTACAGTAGACAGGCAGAGTGGAAAAAAAGTAAGGATTATATTTTAAATGCCGAAAAGATTTTTATAGATCAGAATGATAGTAAAAGCATGGCCAAATGTGAAAATTTAATGGGCACTATTTATGGCGATAAAGGTGATCTGAAAACTGCCCAAAAACATTTTGAATACAGTTTAAATTTTTTACACCCGAAAAAAGAAAGCAATATTTATGGAATGCTGGAGGTGAATCTTGGTATATTAAATAACATCCTCCAGAAATACGATGAAGCATATAATTATTATCAAAGAGCATTAATAATTTTTGAAAAAGAAAATAATATTAGAAGAATTGCTGAAGTTACCGGTAATATTGGTGTCTTATATCTTCAGAAAGAAGAATATAAGTTAGCATTAAAATTCTTTGATAAAAGTTTTTTGTATTCGCAAAAAGTAGATGTTCTAAATCCTATGTGTGTTGCTTTATTAAACAAAGCTTTGATTTACACAAAATTGAATGATTTTCAGCTTGCAAATGTATTTGCAGATAATGCAATGGAAATTGCACATAAAATAAATGACAGACTTTCAATCGCTGATATTTATAAAATAAAGGGTATAATTGCGAGATGTTTAAAAAATTATGAAATGTCAGAAAATAATTTATTTATAAGTATACGCATTAATACAGAACTTGAAAACTCATTAAACCTTGCAGAAACAAATTATGAGCTAGGTTTATTGTATGTTGATATGAAAAAATTAGCCGAAGCCAAAAAATATTTTAATTTAGCTGTTAAAGTATTTAAACAACTTAAGATGAATGATATGGCTGTTAAAGTTAAAAACGAAATTCTTAATACCAAGTAATATTAAATACTGTTATTTTTGATGAAATTAATTCCTTGTTTTTTAAAAAGGGGTAATCTCAATCAATTATTTTTTTGTTTTAAATAAATTATGAAATTTTCAGAATTAAAAACACAAATTGACAACCTTAATACCGGAAACGGTGATGGTAAATTAAATAAGCTTAAAAACCTTGAAGCTATTTTAAATGTTGTTAAAAGTATTAATAGTACTTTGATTCTTGAAAATGTATTAGAGGTTGTATTAAAAAACGCAATTAAGATTTCAGAATCAGAAAGAGGTTTTATAGTTCTTAAAAATATAAATGAAAAACTTGAATATAAATTGGGCATGGATAATGATGGGAATAATTTAGCTGAATCTATGTTTCAAATAAGCACCACCGTTGTTCAAGATGTGTTTTTTACCGGCCAGTCTAAATTTATTGAAGGTGCTCAAAGCGATACTAATTTTGATTCAAGTAAGAGTATCTTAAATTTAGAATTACAAACAATTCTCTGCTCGCCTTTGCTTGCTGATGATAAAAAAATTGGTGTTATTTATGTTGACAGTACACTTATTCATAAAATTAAAGATCAAAATATTACTGATACATTTGAAGTTTTAGCCGGTCAAGCTGCAACTGCTATTAGAAATGCGCAGTTATATGATGGTCAAATTTCTGCTTATAATGCTTTAAATGAAGCTAATATTCAATTAATTCAAGCAGAAAGAAAAACTCTAAAATCAAGTATAGATTCTGAAATAGGACACGAACTTCAAGGCCTTGTTCACATGGCTTTACTTGAGATAGAAAGTTTATACAGGCAGATAGAAAAAAGTGAAGATGAATCAGAGGTTAAAATTGCAGGGAAAAAATCAATACTTTTTGATAGATTAAAACTCAAATCAAAAATAGCAATAGACAGTATAAGAACAATTCAAAGATATGCCCATGCTTTACTTGAATCTTCTGCATTGACTTTAAATACGGAAAGCGGTGAAATAAATAATACTATCGAATCTGTTATCAGATATACTTCTCCGATGAGAAAATTTATGAAGATAACTTTTGAAAGTGATTTTAATAAAATACCTGTATTCAAATATGACTCAGAACAAATAGAGCATTTATTTGTTCATTTGTTTACTAATTCAGCAGAGGCAAAACCAGATGCAACAATTTATGTTAAGACATTTACAGAAGGAAATTTTATAAAAATTATTGTATCGGATAATGGTCCGGGAATTTCTGAAGAATTAAGAAATAAATTGTTCAAATTACCAACACAATTAAACCCGGGTTATGGATTGTTCTTGTGTAAAAGCATAATGGATAGACACGGTGGTAAAATTGAGTTAATGGAATCTGAAATTGGAACAAAAATGCTAATAACTTTTATCAACAGTTAAAATGGATAATACAATTTCAAAATATTTTGAAATACTCTATAACTCAATTCATTTTCCTATTCAAGTAATTAATGAATCAGGTGAAATTGTTTATCTGAATCAGGCTTTTGCACTGCAATGGAATTCAAACATTCCCGAATTAAAAGGCTACACCGTATTTAATGATATCGAATTAAAACGAATTGGAATATTAGATAAGATAAATGAAGTATTCAAAAAAAAGAATCAATGTTTTGTTGACGACTATTCCGATGATCTTTTAAAAGATAAAAATATTATTGTTCCGATTTTTAGAACTAAGATGTTCTATATTAATGTAGAATCAGAGGGTTACATAGTATTTTTTCACGAAGATAAAACCGAAACTGTTCTTACCCAAAAAGAAATTATTACTGCATATGACAGCACTAAAGAATTGGAAAGATTAAAAGATACTTTCTTAAGTGTACTATCTCACGAACTAAGAACACCATTAAATGTTATACTTGGTTATGCTTCATTAATCAGAGAAAGTTTAGGGGAAAAAATTTCACCTGATGATAAAATCTATCTTGATAATTTACAAAGCGGTAGTGAAAGACTTTTCAGAAGTTTATCTCAAATGCTTGATTTTGCTCAATTGGAATCTGGTTTATACAAAATATCACTTGAAGTAGTTGAGCTGATTACATATTTAAAAAATAGTATAACATCTATTGAAATAAAAGCCAAGAGTAAAAATTTAGAAATTAAATCTAATCTAATTGAAACACCTGTTTATGTTAATATTGATGTTCAGTGTTTACAAAATATAATGGATAATCTTTTAGAAAATGCAATCAAGTTTACTCAAAAAGGATTTATTGAAATTGGAACAACAATTCTTCAAGAGAAAGATTTGGTTTTAGTAAAAATAAGTGATTCAGGTATCGGAATTTCAACTGAGTATATGGACCATTTATTCAGACCTTTCAGCCAGGAAGACCTTGAAATTGGAAGAACATATGAAGGCAATGGTCTTGGACTTGCACTTACAAAAAGATATGTAGAAAAAATTGGTGGTTCTCTACTTGTGGACAGCATAAAAGGTGTTGGCTCTACTTTTACATTTTCAATCCCTTTATCTAAAAAGAAAATAAAGAAAGAAGTAAAACAAAAAGAAGTGGAAGTTGTTGAAAACAATAATCCAAAAATATTTATGGTAGATGATTCAGGAGAATCGCCTGAATTATTAAATGCATTTCTTAAAAAGAAATACTCAATTGTATCTTATACTTTTAGGGATTTTAATCTGGATGACTTAAAGAAAGATGATTATAAAGTTATAATTTTTGATGTAAATCCTCGCAGATGGGAACAGGGATTATTGATTTGTAAAGATATCAAGAAAAATGATCCTTTAAAAAGACCTATAGTTGTGCTTTCCAGCGAATTTGCAGAAAATAAATATCAAAGTTTTATAGATGCCGGGGCTGATAAATATTTAATAAAACCATTTACAAAAGAGAAATTTCTAAATTCATTAAATGAATTAATAAAATAAAACTCATATTTAATTGACCACTATTTAACTTTTCAGCTTTAAAAACAAAATAGTTTTACTTAAATTTTTTACTAATTAAATGATTATTTGGATTATTACAACTTGAATAGCATTAAAGATAAAATTAATCTTGCCTTTCAAAAATGGTTAAAGGATATATATAGTCCTTTTATCAAAAAAAAGCCCGAAAGAAAAAGAAGATTTGAAACAGTTTCGTTTGAAGAAGTAAAGCCATTATATTCATTTTCAGAACTAAATGAAAATGATTTTATGGAAAATATTTCTTTCCCAGGGGAATTTCCTTATACTCGTGGAATACAACCTACAATGTACAGAGGAAAATTATGGACAATGCGTCAATATGCCGGATTTGGAACCGCTAAAGAATCAAATGAACGATATAGATATTTATTGTCACAGGGTTCTGCAGGGCTTTCTGTAGCTTTTGACCTTCCCACACAAATAGGATATGACAGTGATTCTGAATTAGCATTTGGTGAAGTCGGTAAAGTAGGCGTAGCTATAGACACACTTGCTGATATGGAAATTCTTTTTGACCAAATTCCCCTTGATAAAATTTCAACCTCAATGACCATAAATTCAACTGCAGCAATTCTACTTGCAATGTATATAGTTGTTGCGGAGAAGAAAGGAGTTTCTTTAGATAGAATAAATGGAACCATTCAAAATGATATTTTAAAAGAATACATTGCCCGTGGTACATATATTTTTCCTCCTACTCCATCAATGAGAATTATCACTGATGTATTTAAATATTGTTCTGAAAAAGTACCCAAGTGGAATACTATTTCTATTTCAGGTTATCATATTAGAGAAGCAGGTTCAACTGCAGCACAAGAAGTTGGTTTTACTTTGGCAAATGGGATAACTTATGTTGAAGCAGCATTAAAAACCGGATTAAATATAGATGAATTTGCCGGGCAGCTTTCATTTTTCTTTAATTCACACAATGATCTGCTTGAAGAGGTTGCAAAGTTTAGGGCAGCCCGCAGACTTTGGGCAAAAATTATGAAAGAAAGATTTAAAGCTAAAAATGAAAAATCTATGATGTTAAGATTTCATTCACAAACTGCAGGTTCAACATTAACTGCACAACAAATTGACAACAACATTGCACGAGTTACCATACAAACTTTAGCAGCAGTACTTGGAGGGACACAAAGTCTGCACACAAACTCAAAAGATGAAGCGCTTGCATTACCTACAGAAGATTCAGTAAGAACGGCATTACGAACTCAACAAATTGTAGCTTACGAAAGCGGTGTGGCAAACACTATTGATCCTCTTGCCGGTTCTTTTTATATAGAAGAATTAACAAATGAAATAGAAAAAAAAGCAAAAGAATATATTGATAAAATCGATTCATTAGGCGGTGTAATAAATTCAATTGAATCCGGTTATATTCAAAGCGAAATTCAAAAAGCTGCATATGAATATGAGAAAGAAATTGAAACTGGGGAAAGAATTATCGTCGGTGTAAATAAATATTCAGAAAAAGAAAATTCAAAACCGGAATTATTAAAATTAAATGAGAAAATTCAGGAAGAACAAATTAAATTTCTTTCAACAGTTAAAAAGAAAAGAAATAAAGATGCAGTAGATAAATCACTTAAAAATCTTTTAACAGCGGCTAAATGGGATGATAATCTTTTACCATTTATTATTGAATGTGTAAAAGAATATACAACTATTGGTGAAATTTGTGATTCTTTAAGAGAAGTTTTTGGAGAGTATAAAGAAAATGTTATCATTTAATATGTTATTAGCAGGTGATAAATGAAAATTAGAAAGATCGAACATATTGGCATAGCCGTTAAAGATCTAAATAAATCAATTGAATTTTATGAATCTGTTCTAGGTATAAAATGTTATAAAATAGAAGAAGTAAAAGATCAAAAAGTTAAAACCGCTTTTTTAAAAATTGGTGAAACTAAGATAGAATTGCTTGAAACAACAGATAACCAAGGTCCTATTGGTAAGTTTATTGAAAAAAAAGGAGAGGGTTTACATCATATTGCTTATTCGGTTGAAGGATTAAATTCTTCTTTAAAAGAAATAGCTAACAAACAAATAAAATTAATTGATGAAACATCTAAAGTTGGTGCAGATAATTTAGATATTGCATTCATACATCCAAAATCAGCAAACGGTGTTTTAATAGAGCTTTGTGAAAATAAAAATGAGCGAAAGTAAATTACTTAGAATTTGGAAAGATACATTAAAGGAAAAAAAGTTTGTAATTGAAATTGTAATTACTTTTATTCTCTTTATTGTTGTGACTTCATTTTTTACAAAGTTTTTAACTTATAATGAAGCAAGGGTTGGCTTTAATCTTCCAGATCCAATTTTAAATTCTCTACCACCAACAGATCTAACTTATTTTATTTTTCTTCTGATCTATATTTCGGTCTTGTTTGGTCTTTCTGTTTTAATAAAATCACCCAAACAATTTATCGTTGCATTTCAGATATATATAGTTGTGCTCATTTTCAGATTTTGTTTTATGTATTTACTACCTCTAAATCCACCGTTTGGTATTATTCCACTTCACGATCCCTTTGTTGAATTATTTGGAACAGGTGTAACGCTATTGCGTGATCTGTTTTTCTCAGGGCATACTGCAACTCTATTTGTCTTTTTTTTTGTAGTTGAAAAAAAATTATATAAAATGTTTTTTTTAAATAGCACAGTTTTGGTTGCTTCAGCTTTGCTTTTACAACATGTTCACTATACAATCGATATAATTACAGCTCCATTTGTCGTATACGGAGCTTATAGGTTAATATTTTTATTAAATAAAAAATAAATTATTTACAATGAAAGATGACAAAGAAAAACTTTCTCAATTAAAAAAAGTAATTTCATCTGATTTTTATAATTACAAAGAATTTTTTCTACTCGCCGAATCGGACTTAAACTCACTGGAGGAATTTAAAATTTACTTAACTGAAAAAATATCAGAATTAATGGTTAGAAATTTTGATGGTCTGTTAAAAATATTATATCAGATCGATATAAATGAAAATAAAATTAGTAGTGTTATTCATTCTGATAACAACTATAAAGCTTCCTTAATAGCTGACTTGATAATTGAAAGACAGCTTCAAAAAATTGAAACCAGACAAAAATATAAAGTAGGCAAAAACAAAATTTTTTTAAGATAATCTTTATTTTAAATTGGTATTTTTTAACATTATTACTAACTTACATTACGCA
>PFVA01000129.1 GCA_002790365.1 Ignavibacteriales bacterium CG_4_9_14_3_um_filter_30_11 | reverse complement strand
GAGGGGCTGAAGGGAAAAGTTTAGTTGCAGTTGCTGTAGAGGTAAAAGGAAGAAAAACAGGGAGAGCTAGGTTAGCAAAAATTCCTGATGCTTCAGGCAAAAGTTTGAATAGGTTCATTGAGGATAATATTGAAAAGACATCAATGATTATTACTGATGAATGGCCAAGCTATAATGAATTAGAGAGCAATGGATATACTCATAAGACACAAAAAGCAACGGCAATGGATGGAGACGAAGAAGTTTTACCGAATGTGCATCGAATAGCTTCATTGTTAAAAAGGTGGTTACTTGGTACGCATCAGAGCTACCTTAATAAGAACAAACTCGGATACTATCTTGATGAGTATGTATTTAGATATAATAGACGAACATCAATAAGCAGAGGGCTATTATTCTTGCGATTAATTGAACAAGGAGTAAATGTAGCCCCTGTAATGTATAAAGAAATTATTAGTCAAAATCACGGGTGATGATTACATACCCCGTTAAATATATTTAATAATTAAAATTTCATTAATGGAGCAAAATTTGTCTTTTAAAACTACCTTCAAAAAATTTATCGGAATTAAAACCGTAGAAGAAATAAATAAAGAAAAAACCACCAAAGAAAAAGTAATTGATTTTATATCATCAATTACATTTGCACTGATAACAGCTTTTTTAATAATTACTTTTATAATTCAGAATACTAGAATTCCAACCGGCTCAATGGAAGATACAATTTTGGTTGGTGATTTTGTTTTAGTTAATAAGTTCATTTATGGTTCATTATCTCCAAGATATATTCCTTTTACAGAAATTGAACTCCCCAATTTTACATTACCTGCTCTAAAAGAACCTAAGGCAAATGATATTGTTGTGTTTGAATATCCCGGAGAAAAAGATAGATTATTTGCCAGAGAAAGGAATGTTAATTATGTTAAGAGATGTATAGGTACACCTGGGGATACTATAAAAATTATAAATAGAGTTGTTTACATAAACGGAAAAGAATTTAGAAGACCGCCACATATTAAATATCTTAATTATTATTCAAGACAAGCCGGAAATATTGAACCAAGAATTTTTCCACAAGGCGCACCCTGGAATGAAGATAACTATGGTCCATTGGTAGTACCAAAGAAAAACTCAACTATAAATTTAAATATGAATAATATAGAACAGTGGCGGACGATAATAGACAGAGAATACGGTAAAAGAGTTGTAAAAGTAGAAAATAATATTATTTCAATTGACGGAAAACCGACCAACAGTTATACTTTCAAAAAAGATTATTTCTTTATGATGGGAGATAATAGGAACGACAGTCTTGACAGCAGGTTTTGGGGATTTGTTGCTAGAGATACAATTATTGGCGAAGCTTTTATTACATTATTTTCTTGGAATAGGGATATTCCATTTACCCAAATATTTAAACTTATCGGTTCAATTCGTCCAGATAGAATATTAAAATTATTACATTAAAATTTTTTTGTATGTTAAAATTGAAGAAAATCTAAAAAGGAAAAA
>PFVA01000145.1 GCA_002790365.1 Ignavibacteriales bacterium CG_4_9_14_3_um_filter_30_11 | reverse complement strand
TTTTTCATTGTGGTCAATCCGCCAATTAACATTCCAAGCCCGGAGCTATTCATAAATTTTACTCCGCTAAGATCAACAACAGTATTTTTCTTGTCTGTTTCTAAATTTTTGTGTAAAAGCTCATTAAAGTTTTTTGTATCGTCACCTCCCATAACATTACCTTTTAATGTTATGACAACAGCTCCGTAACTTTCACTAACTTTCATTTTCATAAAATTTTCCTCAATTTTCTGCTTAAGTTAATCAGCTAATTTTATTTATGCAAGTTTTAAATAACAAATAAAAATTCAAAACATAACTAGTTTTTAGGAACAATATTTTTTTAAATGCGTCTAAAATTGTAGATACAAAAATAAGGAAATAAGTGCCGGATCCGCAAATTTTACAGTTGGATGACGACTTTACTTTGGTTAAGAGATTCGTTGACGGGCAAGAGTCCGCTTTTAATCAATTAGTTGTCCGCCATAAAGAAATGGTAAGGAGTATTATTTATATAACGGTAAATCATGCAGATTATATAGATGATATTGCGCAGGATGTTTTTGTTAAAATATATAAAAATTTGAAGCATTTTAGGTATGAATCACAGTTTTCAACATGGGTTTACAGAATTACAATAAATAAATGCAAGGATCATTTAAGAAAGTTAAAGATTAGGAGAATGTTTTTACCTATATCTGATAATTTTGAAAAAGAAGATATAATAAATAATCATACTGAAACTGCAAATACTAATGAAATTGTAAGAAATGCAATTTCAAAATTACCGGAGAAACTTAAAATTCCTTTGCTTTTGAAAGATATTGAAGGCTTTAGTTATCAAGAAATTGCAGATTCAGTTCAATGCGAAATAGGAACTGTAAAATCAAGAATTTTTAGAGCCAGAGAAAAACTTAAAATAATTTTACAGCCGTATAAGACGGAGATATTTAAATGAGTAAAAAAATAAATAAAGAATATGAACTTTTATCTGCCTATCTAGATAGGGAAGTTTCATCAGAACAGATAAATGAAATAGAAAAAAAATTATCACTTTCATCTGAATTAAGAGAGAAACTCTCGGAATTAATTCAGTTAAAGAAAATTACAAATTCTTCATTTGGTTCCACACCGGAATCACATTATTTTGAATCAGTTTTAACTCAAAAAATAAATGAAGATAAAAAAATTAGAAAAAGAATAAAAAGTTTTGTCCCTGTTTACGGATTATTTGCCTTAGCAATAATAATTATTCTATTGTTAAAAATTAATCCAAATGTTTTAGATAACTCACTGATAAACAGAAATACAAATTATTCTGTATTGTACAACAACAATTTAAAACCACTTCTGTTTGCTGCTAATTTATCCAACGAAGATATTTTTAATTTTGCATTTTATAAACAACTTCCTCTTGGTAATAATAACAAACAGTATCTGCAGTTAGGAATGGACGAGGAAGGGAAAGAATATTTTGAAATTAAAAAAAATCCTTTAAAATTATATAAAAATAATCTGGAAAAATTTACTTTAGCTCTAAATTTAAATGAAAATCAAAAAAGTGAGGTTGACTCAATTATAAAAGTTTATGCTGTTGAACTGCAGGAACAAATATTAGTAAATGATAAAAACACTTTAGCTGTAAGCCAAAGCCTATTTGATTATAACAGAGCTCTTGCAGCAGATCTTTTAACTTTTGCGGCTAAAGCTAATAAAAACAGTTTTAGAAAAATAATGCCGGCCGGATTAACCATTGTTAATAGCAAAACCACACCAACTGTTATTAAAGAAATAAAAGCAAAGAGTAGTAATTCAACACATAATTTTGTCTTTTTCAGCGATGATACTATATACACTAAACAATATACAGTCGATAAAGAAAAAATTAAAAACGAAATAAAATTTTATAACGAAAATGCAAATGGTAAAGTAAACAAATTTGTAAAATATGAAGTGAATATTAATGTAGACACCAACTTTGCTAAAATTAGAAAGCACAAATATTATAATGACAGTTTATACATACTCTTTGATTCAAATTCTTTTAATGTGAAAGTTCATGTTTTGCCGGATATAACAATTGATTTGCCAAACATGGACAGCATCATAATTGATCTTGATAAAGCAAGAGAAAATTTCAAAGATTTTTCATATTACTTTCAAAAAAATTATTCTAAAAATAAATTCAAATATGATTTCCCGGATTCTTTAAAAAAATATGAATTAAAAATTGAGAAAATTGAAGTTGATTCCATTTTAAAACATACTTTTAATCAATTAGATTCATTAAAATCTAAAAATTATTTCAAATTTAATTTTAATAAAGATTCTCTTAATTACATTATTGAAAAAGCACCTAAAATATTTAAGAATTATAAATGGTTTGATCAGGAAGATGAGGTTAAAAGACTTAAAAAAGAAATGGAAGAATTAAAGAAAGAATTGTATGAAATGAAGAAGAAACTAAATGAAAAACCAAAGAAAATAAAAACTTAATTCATCTTCCTTTTTTAATTTGATAAGTTCTCTGATTTTAAATCAAATTTCGTCCAAAAATTTATATGTTTTTATAACCTATTTATTACTGCTATCCTACAAATATTCCGCTTATACAACTTTTCTTTACTATAAATATCCTTTAATTTATATTTTTGGTATTATAAATTACAATAATTGGCAAATATCAAACATTTTTGAAAATGGAAATATAAATTTTGGAGAAAAATATGACTGAATTTAACACTTCAACTAAAAATATCGGTGATGTAAATGTGGTTTACCTTAAAGGTTTTTTAGATGCCCACACTGCCCCTATATTAGAAAATGCATTCTCATCTTTAGTTGAACAGAATAAATATAAATTGGTAGTTAATCTTAAAGATCTAATCTATATAAGTAGTGCCGGCTTAGGTGTCTTTATGGCATTTATAGAAAAGATAAGAGAGCATAATGGTGACATAAAATTATCTTCTATGAACGAAAAAGTTTTTAATATTTTTGATCTACTTGGATTTCCATTGCTATATGAAATTTTTGACAATGAAGAAGATGCAGTAAAGAAGTTTTCCGGAGATAAGAAATAGAATGAACAAGTCCGTCAATTTAAATAGTAATAAACTAGTTGTAAAAAGCAGTACGGCTAATTTAATTACTATCAGAAAATTTATTAATAGTAAGGCTTCTTCTTTTGGCTTTACTGAAAATGAGATTGAGGACATTGTAATTTCTGTCGATGAAGCATGCACAAATATTATTGAACATTCATACAACTCTAAACCAAATTTTGATTTAGAAATATCAATTATTTTATCAAAAAATAAATTCATTATTAAAATTGTTGATTATGGAGAATCATTTGAACCAGATACTCTAAAGGATATGGATATAGAATTATACCACAAACAAAGAAGAGTTGGTGGATTGGGTGTATATCTTATGAAAACATTAATGGACGAAGTGAAGTACAAATCAGTTAAAAATAAATATAATCAAGTAATGTTAACTAAAATTTTAACTAATTAAATATGACTACATCTGACGGTTTAAGAATAAAAAGAAACCTAAATGCTCTGGTTGAGTTTAGTAAAGCTGTAAACTCTAGTTTGGATTTAGAATTTATTTTAAACAATTTACTTCTTACTTGTATGGGTAAATTTTTTGCAACTAAAGGCGCAATAGCAATAAATGAAAATGGAAATCTAAAACTAAAAGTCTCAAAAGGAGTCGATTCTGATTATACAGAGAACTTCCCGGTATTGACCATGAAAGATGTAATTGATGAAACAGGTAACTTCATAAGTATAACTGAATCAGGAAGTTTTATTTGTTCAGAATTAATTCAGGCTTCAGATAAAAATCTTGGTTTAATTTTCCTGGGTGACAAATTAAATAAAACACCTTATTCAAGCGAAGATATTCAATTCTTAAAAACTATTCTAAATATATCAGCTACTGCAATTCAGAACTCATTAGTAATTAACGAACTTAAAAAAGTAAATCATAGTCTTGATACCAGAATCAACAGGTTAAACTCATTGTTTGAATTAAGCAAAGAATTTGGTTTGTTCGCTGAATCAGCAAAAGTGGTAAAGCTATTAGTTTATTCAATTATCGGACAGTTTATGATCTCTAAATATGCTGTAATAATTTTTGAAAATAATGAATTGAATATTATTGAAACGAAATTTCCATCTGCTGAATTAAATAAGTATCTGGACAAAAATGAATTTGAAAACATTGACTCTTATATCGGAGCAGATAAATTAAAAAGTAGATACAGTTCACTGTTCGATTTAGGTGTAGAATTAATTGTCCCTATGCAGCTACAAGGTAAAACAAAAGGTATAATTTTATTAGGAGGAAGAGCAAGCAAACAATCATACATCAATAATGAAATTGAATTTATTTATTCTGTCGGTAGCCTTGCAATAATTTCTATAGAAAATAAAAGATTGTTCAAAGAAGAATTAGAAAAACATAAGTTAGAAGAAGAATTGGATTTGGCCAGAGATATTCAAAAAAATCTATTACCAAGAAATATTAAGCAACTAAAAAATTTTGAAATAACTGCTGAAAATATTTCATCCAATCAAGTCGGTGGTGATTATTTCGATGTTATACCTAAAGATGAAGAAAACTGTTACTTAGCAATTGCAGATGTTTCGGGTAAAGGTGTTCCGGCTTCTTTGCTTATGGCAAACTTACAAGCTTTTTTAAAATCGGTTTGCAAGCAGGAGATTAGTCTTGTTGAAGGTACTGCAATGATTAACGATTTGGTTTCAGAAAATGTAACCGGAGGAAAATTTATTACTTTCTTTTGGGCTTCAATTAATGATACCAATAAAACTATAAGTTATGTGAATGCAGGGCATAATCCTCCATTATTAGTAAGGAATAAAAAAATAATTCGTTTGGAAAAAGGCGGAATGATTTTAGGGATAATGAAAACTAAATATCAATATTTAACTGAGACAATTCAATTGCTAAAAGATGATATGCTTATTTTATTTACTGATGGTATTACTGAAGCCATGGATATAAACCAAAATGAATACTCAGATAAAAAACTTGAGAAATTTGTGCGATCATTAGACAATAAATCTGCAAAAGAAACAATAGACCTAATCCAAAAAGATGTTAAAAAATTTACTCTGGGTGCTGTTCAATCAGATGATATGACATTATTAGTAGTAAAAGTAAAATAAATATTTTTTATGAATACAATCAATACAATATACTTTAAACACAGATATAAATTATTTTCATTGTTAGCACTGTTAATACTTTTTGCAGCCGTTTTGAATATTTATTATGTATTAGAAGTTAACATAACCTCTAATGATGAATGTTTGTGGGTACCAAAAAAAATTAATGCTGACAGCAGTGCTGTATATTTTAAACTTGTAAAAATAAACGGTGTAACCTGGGATGCAGGCATAAGAAATGATGACCAACTATTAAGGATAGATAACATCCCAATTAAAACCACAATGCAGGCTCAGACTATTCTAAACAAATTTAAGAGCGGGCAATTTGCAGATTATACTTATTTACAAAATGGAAAGATAATTAATACAAAAGTTTTAATTAAAAAATTACTTAATGTCGGCGATCTAGCTTTATCTTTATTTGGATTAATATGGTTTCTGATTGGCTATATTGTACTTTCCTCCAAACCTGATGGACTTATACAGAAATTATTTTTTGCAGTCGGATCTGCAACTGTTTTAGCAGGTTTACAAGTTATACTAAAGACATTTTCTTTTGCTGAAGTTTATGCACAGCAATCATTACCATTTGTTGTTAGCATTTCTTTCTTTTGGTCGATAGGGTTTTCATCTTTACCTATTCTTGTTATTTATTTCTTTTGGGTTTTTCCAAAACCATTTAAGTTAGTTGAAAAAAATGCAGTAAAAATTCTACTTGTTATAGTTCCCGTTATATTATTTACACTTGTAATTTTTTATATCTATTTGACCTTTGTTGCACAGAAAGTTAATTTTTTTGCTTTCCAAAAACTTATAAGTTTAATATCTATGTTTATTGCTATCAGTTATGTATTAGGGTGGATTTCCTTAATTATTAACTACAGAAGATTAAAAGATAAAAAAGAAAAAAGGCCAATATTAATCGTTTTAATTGCATTTACAATTGCTTTAATTGCAAATGTTTATACTTCTACAATTGCTCCTACACTTGCAGATACTATTTTTAATTCGCCTGAGTATTATACGCCAATTATTTTAATCATTTTAATCCCATTGGCATTTGGATATTCTATTTATAAATATCAACTTATGGATGTGAGTATTGTTGTAAAAAACACAATAACTTATGGAGCGGCAACAATTTCTTTGGCAGGAGTTTACTTCTTTATTATTTATGTAATGGGGCAAAGTATAAGTAAAGCCATAGGTACAGAATACCAGGGACTAATAGCAGGAATACTCTTTGTTGTTTTTGCTGTAATATTTCAATCTACAAAAGATAAGTTCCAAGAATTTATAACTGAAAAATTTTATCCGGAACAATTTGCTTACAGAAAAGTATTGATAAAATTTAGTTCAGATATTACTACAATTTTAGGGCTAGATAATATATTAGATTCAATGACGAATACATTTGTTGATGGGTTAAAAATTAAAAAGTTTGGAATTTTTCTTAAAGACCTAAAAAATGGTGACCTCACTTTAATGAAAAATGTTGGGATAGATAACAATGATCTAAAAATTAATAGCAGAAACTTATCAAATTATGTTAAACAAAAAAGTCTTGTCACTAATAATTTTGTAATTGATAAAGATAATTTTGAATTAGTTTTTCCTGAAATTGCTGATAAATTATCAGAAGAAGGAATTTATACAATTATACCAATGACAATGAAATCCAAGATAGTTGGTCTAGTACTGTTTGGATTAAAACATTCAGGGGCGCAATTTGCAGGAAAAGATCTGGAATTACTTTGTGCAACTGCAAATCAATCTGCAATCTCAATTGAAAATGCAAGACTCTACAAATCAGAAACCGAAAAACTAAAAATTGAAAAAGAATTAGATTTAGCAAGAAATATTCAACAAGGATTATTACCAAAATGTCTACCTGAGGTAGATGGCTTAGATGTTTACGGTGAAATGATACCGGCAAGTAAAATTGGCGGAGATTATTTTGACTTAATTCCTGTTGAAGGAGATAGATCAAAATTATATGTAATAATAGGAGATGTATCTGGTAAGGGATTACCTGCATCTTTATATATGACTAAAGTTCAAACTATGATTCAATTTTCATGCACAGCTGATAAATCACCAAAAGAAATTTTATCAGAAATTAACAGGAAATTTTATTCATCTATTGAAAGAAATTCATTTATAACCATGTCTATTGGTCTTTTTGATTATAGTAAAAAGACATTAACATTTTGCCGTGCAGGACATATGCCCTTATATGTATCTAAATTTGGCGAAATAAAAAAATACCAAAACCAAGGTCTTGGTGTTGGGCTTGATAATGGAAAACTTTTTGAAAAGACATTAACCGAAGAAATAATACCTATAAAAAGTGGTGAATCATTTACATTCTTTTCAGATGGAATTACTGAAGCAATGAATGAAAAGCTAGAGTTATTTGAAGACAGTAGATTAACTTCTATATTAAATGATCATTCTTATAAATCTGCTTCAGATCAAGTTA
>PFVA01000049.1:687-1501 GCA_002790365.1 Ignavibacteriales bacterium CG_4_9_14_3_um_filter_30_11 | reverse complement strand
CGATAATCAAAACAATCATAACCAATCCTGCTGGTTGTTTAATTAAATTTTTCATTATTCCTCCTCAATCTTTATCAGTTAGATTCTTGTCGATGACTAATAGAATCTTTCAGCATTAAAATAGAATCGCAAATTTTTGGATTCCTCAGACTATAAACTATGTCGTTTCTTTTTTCTTTTAATTTAATAAGGGATTGTCTGCAAAGAATTTCTAATTGTTCAGTAACTTCTTCTTCGCTGATATTTAAGAGATTTGCAATTTCAGCCGCTGTTACTTCATTTTCATATATCGAACATAATATTTGTATCCTGTTAGAGTCTGAGAAAAGTTCGGCGATCAGTTTGTTTAATTCAGAGTTCATAGTTAAAAATTATTTTTCTATTTCTAATCCGGCAAACCGCCAGGAGTTAATATCATCCTGCAGTACTGTTGTTTTAAATCCCTTTTTGTTTAATATTTTTGCCGCTTCGGGAGCCATCACACAATATTTGCCCCTGCAGTAAGCTATGATCTCTTTACCCGCAGGCAAACTTTTTATTTTACTTTTTAATTCAGACATCGGAACAGAAACAGCGCCGGGCAGATGACCGTTTAAATATTCCTGTGTTGGGCGGACATCAATTATTGTAACATTATCGTTTTTAATTTTTGATCGTAATTCTTTTATTGTGATCGGCTCAAAAACATTTCTTTCTTCCAGAAATGATTTTATAACTTCTCTTAACTCGGCAACATTCTGCTCAGCAAGAGTTTGAATATTCTTCCAGCATTTTATTACATTATCATTTGCAAGGTAATATATAACGCGGACAC
>PFVA01000049.1:0-665 GCA_002790365.1 Ignavibacteriales bacterium CG_4_9_14_3_um_filter_30_11 | reverse complement strand
CTTTGCGTTTTTTAAAATCTGTAAATGACGCGATGTATTGGCAAAATTCATATTTGTTTCTTTTGTTAAAGTATCAACATCTTTTTCGCCTTGTGAAAGCAGGTCAATGATTTCCAATCTCTTGGGGCTTGCAAACGCATTTATAACATTTGCCAAATGGTGGAATGTTATATCTTTAAATTCTCTGTCTGTCATATAAACACCATAATAAATTATTCAATTGAGTAATTGAATAATAATTATTTTCTTTTAATAATGCAAATTTTAGAGGTTATAATATATGATACAAAATGATTATTTTATAAAAGATCACCGCTTCTCTTAAATTCTGTTACTGAAGATGACTATAAATTTGTGTTGTTAATTCAGAGGAGTTGTTGTTGTAAACTGAGTGTAAAAATTTTTATTTGCTATATAATTGAAAACAAAATAAATCGCGCCCTTGGCTCAATCCGCCTTCGTATGGCTTCGGCGGACAGGCTGGATAGAGCATTTATCCCGCCAAGCGTGAGATCAAAGGGTTGAGAGTTCTTCCAAAGAGACTCTGCCATTGGCATTCCTTCGGAACTACGGAGTAATCCTTCCGGGCGTACTAAAAATTATTACTTTAAAGTTAGTTAATAGACTAAAATATTTTATATTTTAGTGTTACTTTAATTCTAATC
>PFVA01000214.1:7125-14904 GCA_002790365.1 Ignavibacteriales bacterium CG_4_9_14_3_um_filter_30_11 | reverse complement strand
ATTCCGAGATTTTTATATAACTAAGTATATGATCTTTATTTACTTACAAATTGTCGGTCCAGAGGGCAGATCTTCCAATGGAAAATCTGGGATAAAAAAAGCGTATTACAATAATACGCTTAAAAAAATTATTTTTGAATTTAAAAATTTGGATTAAATATCTTTCTTATCTGTTTTTTCAGGCTCTTCATCAGAAAGATCAATGCCTCGATTTTCATTTACAAAGATTAATTCATCAGTATTTTTTACAAACTTAGCTATAATTTTTGTTCCTTCTTCAAAAGAACCTCTTAAAATTTCTTCTGCCAATGGATCTTCTAAATATTTTTGAATTGCTCTTCTTAATGGTCTGGCTCCAAATTTTTCATCGTAACCTTTTTCAACCAAAAAGTTTCTTGCAGATTTATCAAGTTTTATTTCCATTTTATGTTCAGCAATGTTTTCCATTAAATCTCTTAGTTCAATATCAATAATTTTAAGAATATCCTTCTTGTCTAATGATCTAAATACGATAGTTTCGTCCACACGATTCAAAAACTCCGGATTAAACAATTTTTTCATAGCATCTTCAAGAGTGTTTTTCATACTTTCGTGTTTATCACCAGATTTTTCTTCACCAAATCCGAATGACCCAATAGATTTAATATCGCGAGCACCAATATTGGATGTCATAATAATTATTGTGTTCTTAAAATCAACTTTTCTTCCTAGACTGTCTGTCAACATTCCATCATCTAATACTTGAAGTAAAATACTGAAAATATCAGGATGAGCTTTTTCAATTTCATCAAATAAAACTACAGAATATGGTCGTCTTCTAACTTTCTCAGTAAGTTGTCCACCTTCTTCATAACCTACATATCCGGGAGGTGCGCCAACTAAACGAGATAAAGAGAATTTCTCCATATACTCACTCATATCAATTCTGATAAGAGCATTTTCTGAATCAAATAAATATCTTGCAAGTGCTTTACTTAATTCTGTTTTACCAACACCTGTAGGTCCTAAAAAGATAAAACTTCCTATTGGTCTATGTGGGTTTTTTAATCCGGCTCTTGTTCTTCTTATTGCTTTAGTTAGTTTCATTATTGCTTCATCTTGTCCAATAATTTCTTTTTGTAAAGCAATGTCCATCTTCAATAATTTTTCAGATTCTGTTTGTGCAACTCTGTTAACAGGAATTCCTGTCATCATTGCAACTACAGTTGCAATATCATCTTCGCTTACATCGTGAACAACATCTTTAGTTTTAGCTTCCCATTCATTTTTAACAAGTTCAAGGTCTGATTGTAAATTTCTTTCTTTATCTCTCAGTCTTGCAGCTTCTTCATAATCCTGTCTTTTAACTACAGATGCTTTTTCTTTTCTTACATCTTCAATATCATTTTCAAGGTCTAAAACTTCTTTGGGCACTTCAAAATTACCCATGTGCACTCTAGATCCTGCTTCATCAATTACATCAATTGCTTTGTCAGGAAGATGTCTGTCAGATATATATCTTGTGCTCAGTTTTACAGCAGCTACAATTGCATCGTGAGCATATTTAACATGATGATGTTCTTCATATTTAAATTTTATATTTTCTAAAATTTGTAAAGTCTCATCATAATTTGGTGGTTCAACCATAATTTTTTGGAATCTTCTGTCTAAAGCACCGTCAGTTTCAATGTGTTTTCTGTATTCGTCTAAAGTGGTAGCTCCAATACATTGTATATCGCCTCTGGAAAGAGCCGGTTTAAACATATTTGAAGCATCTAAAGAACCAGAAGCCCCTCCGGCACCAACAATAGTATGTAATTCATCAATAAAAAGAATTATATCTTCAGCTTTTTCCAATTCGTTCATAAGAGCTTTCATTCTTTCTTCAAACTGTCCACGGTATTTTGTGCCGGCAACAAGTCCAGTAAGATCTAAAGTAACAACTCTTTTGTTTTGTAAAATTCTAGGAACTTTCTTTTGAATAATTCTTAAAGCAAGACCCTCTGCAATTGCTGTTTTACCAACTCCAGGTTCACCAATTAAAACAGGGTTATTCTTTTTTCTTCTGCTTAAAATCTGAGCAACTCTTTCAATTTCCATTTCTCTTCCAACAACAGGATCAAGTTTTTCTTCAATAGCCATTTTGGTCAGATCTCTTCCAAAATTATCTAAAACTGGAGTTTTGGTCCTTTCAGTTTTTTTATCGGTTTTTGATTTTGAACTTGATTGATATGTAACATCTTTATCGCTAAGTAATGAATTTAGGTCGGAACGAGTAGCATCATATGTTACATTAAATTGATGTAATATTTGTGTAGCAATATTATCTTCGTCTCTTAATAATGAAAGCAATAAATGTTCTGTACCAATTACATCAGCTTTATAAATTTTTGATTCAATTTGAGTAATCTTTAAGACTTTTTCAGCTTGTTTTGTTAAGGGAATATTTCCAATTGTTAGTGTACCACCGGAAGTTCTTACAGTCTCTTCAATAGCTTTTTTAAGCTTCATCAAATCACATTCTAAATTTCTTAGAATCTGTACAGCTACTCCTTGTCCTTCACGGATTATTCCCAAAAGTAAATGTTCAGTTCCTATATAATCATGACCCAAACGAAGAGCTTCTTCTCTGCTTAATCTAATAACATCTTGAAGTCTTTCTGAAAAATTCCCTTCCATTAATTTTCCCTATTTTTTTTAGTAGTTATAATGTTAACAATAGTTAATGGCTAATTGTTGCACTAAATATAATTATACTACATTCTCTAAACAAGCTAAAATATTACATAAATTACTTTAAGTAATTTAGTTAACTATAATATATACAATAATCAATATATGCACCAAATAATTAATTTTGTTTGAAATCTTTTTTTTTAAATTCAAAAAGCTAACAAAATTATTATCTAAGTATGAATTTACCCCAAAATGATATGTAAATCTATTCATTTTGTCTTAAATACATACAATATAATTTATAATTCACAATAAATTACTATCATTTAATTCGTATCCTTATTAAATTAGAACTCTCAAAGTTTTGACTATTAAAATTTTATATTAACTAAAAAATTGGGACTACAATGGAAGCAATAGCTGGATTATCAATAGTTTTAATCATTGCAATTATACTATTCTTGTTTGTCTTTTTATACTTTGTTCCGATAGGCTTATTTATCACAGCTTATTTTTCTGGAGTAAAGTTAAAAATATTTCAAGATTTGGTAGGTATGCGTTTGCGTAAAGTACCTCCTGTAGTAATTGTAAGAAGCATGATTACTGCAACAAAAGCAGGAATAAAAGTTGAGGTTGGAAAACTTGAAGCCCATTATCTTGCAGGGGGTAATGTTATAAAAGTAATAAATGCACTTATCTCTGCAGATAAAGCAAATATTGATTTACCTTTTGAAAGAGCAACAGCTATTGACCTTGCCGGGAGAGATGTATTAGAAGCTGTAAAAATGTCTGTTATCCCAAAAGTTATAGAAACACCTTTGGTATCGGCAATTGCAAAAGACGGTATTCAATTAAAAGCAATTGCAAGAATAACTGTAAGAGCCAATATTGAAAGATTAGTTGGTGGTGCCGGAGAAGCAACTATTTTAGCTAGAGTTGGTGAAGGAATTGTTTCTACTATTGGTTCTAGTTTGAGTCATAAAGCTGTTTTAGAAAATCCGGATTTAATTTCAAAAAGTGTTTTGGCAAAGGGATTAGATTCAGGAACCGCTTTTGAAATTCTTTCAATTGATATAGCAGATGTAGACATAGGTGAAAATATTGGAGCTAAACTTCAAGGTGACCAAGCAGAAGCGGATTTGAAAATAGCTCGTGCTAAAGCAGAAGAAAGAAGAGCAGCAGCTGTTGCCCTTGAACAAGAAATGACAGCAGAAGTTGCAAGACAAAGAGCTAGGGTTGTTGAAGCTGAAGCTGAAATACCAAAAGCTATGTCTGACGCTTTTAGAAAAGGAAATTTGGGAGTTATGGATTACTATCATCTTAAGAACATACAGTCAGATACAGATATGCGTGATTCCATTGCTAAACCTGAACAGAAGAAAAAAGATCCAAAAGATTAATGGATAATTTTTTTGAAATAATAATTTATCTGTTCATTATTGCAAGCTTGGTTAGCTCTTTTAGAAAGAAGAAAAATAAAAATGAGGAAAAAGTTAATCGTTCAGAAAATACAGGACAAAAACCTCAAACGACTGTAAGAGCTGAGAGTAAAAGAGAACAATCAGGCAAGGATATACTAGAAGAAATTCAAAATCTTTTTAATCCTCCAATTACAAAAACCAGTGAACAGAATACTGGTTTTGAAGATTTATGGAAATCTGATTCAACTCAGAATCATTACAAAGAAATTTCATATAATTCACCTATTCCTACAGAACACGAAGTAACGACGACAGAACATAGGGAAACTTTAAGTGAACATGTTTTCTCCCATTATGATCAAGTAAGATTACCTGAGCAAACAGTAGTAAATAAATTATTAGATGATCTAGACGATCAAAAAGAAAATTACAAAACACGCAAACCTAATGAATTACTAATGCTTATAAGAGGTGAATTAAGTAATAGGCAAACTTTAAAAAATTATATAGTAGTTTCAGAAATTTTAGGGAAACCAAAAGCTTTGCGTGGATGACACAAAAAAAATATACACTTAAAAGATTAAATAAAACGGGCTTAATACATCAAACATTTGATGAAGCCCGTTTTCTAATTAATTACAAAAAAGAGTTAAATGAATCCCAATATAAAGCTGCTTCAGCAGTTGAGGGAGCTTATTTAATTATTGCCGGGGCAGGAACAGGTAAAACAAGAACACTTGTTTACAGAGTTTCAAGACTTGTAGAGATGGGATTTGATCCAAAATCTATTCTACTTTTAACATTTACTCGTAAAGCAGCAAATGAAATGATGAACCGGGCTTCGATACTTCTTGACAACAGGTGTTCAAAGATCAACGGCGGAACATTTCATTCTTTTGCCAATTTAACAATAAGAAAATATGCAAAGTCTTTAGGATTATCTTCCAACTTCACAATATTAGATCAAGGTGATACCGAAGATGTTATAAATTTAATCAGATCTCAATCTGGATTAGTAAGTGACAAAAAAAGATTCCCCAAAAAATCCACACTAAATAAAATATTTAGCTTAAGTGTAAATAAAGATAAACCAATTGCAGAAATAATTGAAGAAGAATTTCCACACTTTAGAAATTTACTTCCTGAAATATTAGAGATAAATAAAATTTTTGTTTCGTACAAAAGAAAAAATGATCTTTTAGACTATGATGACCTTTTAATATATTTGAATAATTTTTTAAAAGAATCTGGACCTGCTACGCAAAATTTATTATCTGAAATAAAATTTGTTATGGTTGACGAGTATCAGGATACTAATAAACTTCAAGCAGAAATTGTAAAAGGATTAACCCAATTATCTAAGAACATTATGGTGGTTGGTGATGATTCTCAATCTATTTATTCTTTTAGAGGAGCTAATTTCAGGAATATTATTGATTTCCCTAAAATGTATGATAATGTAAAAATCATTACTTTAGAAGAAAATTACAGAAGTATTCAACCAATATTAGATTTTACAAATAGAATAATTGATACATCTTTTCAGAAATATGACAAACATCTTTTTACAAAAAAATCCGGAGGTGATCTGCCCAATATTGTTGCAGCAGCTAACGGTAATTTGGAATCACAATTTATTGTAGAAAAAATATTAGAACTAAGAGAAGAAGGTGTCCCGATTAATGATATTGCAGTTTTATTTCGCTCATCTTTTTTCTCATTCGATCTTGAAATAGAATTAAATAAGGCAAACATTCCTTACCAAAAATTTGGTGGAATGAAATTTATTGAAACAGCACACATAAAAGATATTCTTGCATTTCTAAGAATTACATCAAACCCAAAAGACATTGTAAGTTGGTATAGGGTTTTGCTATTACACGAAGGTATAGGACCAAAAACAGCACAATTGGTTTTAGATGAATTGTCATTTGGTCGATTAACAATAGGGGAAAACCCCGACAAACAAAGTTCATTTAAAAATAAGAAAATAATTGATCTCTTCAGAATTTTATACAAACTGCATACTAATAAATCAACTCCATCTGAAAAAACAGAATTGGCATTAAATTATTATGACAGCTTATTTAAATCAAAATATGATGATTTCAATAAAAGGAAAAAAGATCTTGAAATTTTTCAAAATATAGTAGAGAATTATAAATCATTAGATACTTTATTGGCAGATATGGCAATTGAACCGATCATAGAAAGCGTTGTTGATATTGAAGGTGAAGATAAAGAAGAAGAGGTCTTAACATTGTCCACAATACATTCCGCAAAAGGATTAGAGTGGCATTCTGTTTTTATAATTCACACTGTTGACGGCTACTTCCCTTCTTCAAGGTCTGCAGAAAATATTGAAACATTGGAAGAAGAAAGAAGACTTATGTATGTTGCTTCTACAAGAGCAAAACAAAATCTTTTTGTGACCTATCCTATGAATATGTATGACAGAGAAAGAGGGATTACACTTTCAAAGCCATCTAGATTTATATCAGACATTGAAGCAAAACTAGCAGAAAATTGGTTACTTGAAGAAGAATATTAATTTATTGTTATGAATATTTTCTTAATAATATTTATTGTGCTATCTATTGGGTTTTTATTTATTAATTCCAAATTTCTTCAAGCAATAAAAATTATTTCAAATGATAATCCTGTTTCAGCAGATCTATTAAAATTCTCAATTGTAATTGCAATAAAAAATGAAGAGAAAAACATCCCGCCTTTAATAATTTCCCTTAGAAAATTGTTTTATCAAAAAGATTTTTTTGAAGTGATATTCGTTGACGATAATTCAACTGACAATTCCTACCAATTGATTAGTGAATCAATAAAAGAAGAAGAAAATATTAAACTATTTAAAGTAAATGAGAAAAAATATCCCGGTAAAAAAGGTGCTCTGGCTTTCGGAATAGAAAAATCTTTTAACCCCTACATAATTATTACAGATGGTGATTGCCTTCCACAAAAAAACTGGCTTATTTCTTTTGCTACTAAATTTAGTCAGAGTTATGATGTCGTTTTTGGCGCTTCTCCTAATATTAAAAATAATTCATTAATAAATAAAATATCATGCTTTGAAAATTTAAGGTCTGCAATTTTAACCTTTTCTGCAGCAACTTTTGGAAATGCATATTCTGCTATAGCAAGAAGTTTTGGGTTTACAAAAAATATTTACGAGGAAATAGGGGGTTATGAAAAAACTACAGAAACACTTAGCGGTGATGACGACCTATTTATAAGACAAGCAGTTAAGTCAAAAGCTAAAATAGGATGCTTTATTGAATCAAACAGTTTAGTTTTTACTAATTCTGTTTCAAATTTTAAGGAATACTTAAAACAAAAAGCCAGACATACTTCAACATCTGCATACTATTTACCAAAACATAAAATATTTTTGGGATTCTGGCATTTAACTAACTTACTTTATTTGTTCTCACCCTTGTTAATGTTTACTGATATTAATTTTGGAATATTTTTTATACTTAAAATATTTGCTGATCTTTGGATAACTAATTCAATGCAAAAGCTACTAAATTATAATTTAAATTTTATTGAGATATTTTATCTTCAATTAATTTATGAGATTTTATTAATACTAAATTTTATTAATTCAAAAATATTTAGAATTACTTGGAAGAATTAAAAGTAAAATTATCCCAAAAAATTCATTGGAAATGAATTTTTTGCCGAAGGA
>PFVA01000214.1:0-7111 GCA_002790365.1 Ignavibacteriales bacterium CG_4_9_14_3_um_filter_30_11 | reverse complement strand
CGCAATATGATTTGTGAATTGCCACAACTTTTAAGTCGTGGCAAGAAAACACTACGAAAACCGGGCTTTAGCCCAAATTGTTTTGTTTTGTTTTTGACTAAAGTCCAGAATTTTGAGGTCTTTTTAATCCACGCCCTAAAGGGCGTAGCAAGTCAAAAACAGATTTTGCGTAACATCAGTAACTAAGTATATGATCTTTATTTACTTACAAATTGTCGGCCCAGAGGGCAGATTTTCCAATGGAAAATCTGGGATTATAATTTGATTTATCTGACAAATCTTCTATTTTGACTAAATAATTATTTAGGGTTATATGGATTATAAAGATTTAGCTGCAAAAGCCATTGATGCAAAAAAAACAGCTGTTCCTACTTATTCAAAATTTTTTGTTGGCTCTGCTTTATTAACCGAAGATAATAAGATTTATACTGGTGGAAATATTGAAACCAGTTCCTACGGTTTAACTATATGTGCTGAGAGAACAGCAATATTCAAAGCCTTTTCAGAAGGTGAAAGAAAATTTAAAGCAATTGCCATTGCAGGTGATACTGATGGTTTTTGTTCACCTTGCGGTGCTTGCAGACAGGTAATCAGCGATCTCTGCGGAGAAATTGACATAATACTGGTTAACAAAGAACAAGAAATAAAAATATTTAAAACATCTGAGTTGCTGCCACACGCTTTCAGTGATGATAACTTAAGATAAATTTCGGAGATCAATATTTATATGATGGAATTCATACAACATTCAGTGCCAAATGAAACCGGATGGATTGAAGTTATTGCCGGATGTATGTTCAGTGGAAAAACCGAAGAACTTATAAGGAGATTAAGAAGAGCTAAAATTGCAAAACAAAATGTTAAAATCTTCAAACCAAAAATTGATAATCGTTATTCTGAAGAAAATATAGTTTCACATAGTGAACAAACTCTTCCTTCAATTCTTATTGAAGATATAAATGAATTACTTGAGTATTCAAGTGATGCACAAGTAATTGGCATAGATGAAGCCCAATTTTTCACAAATGATATTATTGACATTTGTAATCAATTAGCTAATGATGGTAAAAGAGTTATTGTTGCCGGACTTGATCAAGATTACAGAGGGGTTCCATTTGAACCAATGCCTCAACTTTTATCAATTGCTGAATATATTACAAAAACATTAGCAATTTGTGTTGAATGTGGTAACCCTGCCGATAAAACTCAAAGAAAAACTGAATCATCAGAAAGAGTAATTGTTGGTGCATCTGATATATATGAAGCCAGGTGCAGAAAATGTCATTATCTTCCCGAAGAAAAATAAAGGAGTAACATGGATATCATTAGAGGAATTATTGGTGTTGGAATTATTATAGGCATTGCCTTCCTCCTTTCAAATAATAAGAAAAAAATAAATTGGAGACTTGTTCTTAGCGGAATTGGACTACAATTAGTATTTGCGATCTTTATTCTGAAAGGTGATAATTTAAGGCAGTTCTTTGCTCCCTTGGGATGGGTAAAAGATTTCTTTTATTGGATTAGCGGGTTTTTTGTCGTAGTATTAAATTTTACTACTGAAGGTGCTAAATTTGTTTTTGGTGATCTTGCTTTAGGCTCAGGTTCCCCTGGAAGTCTGGGTACTTTTTTTGCTTTTCAAGTTTTACCAACAATAATTTTCTTCGCCAGCTTAATGTCAATTCTTTATTATCTTGGAATTATGCAAAGAGTAGTTCAAGGCATGGCTTGGGTAATGGCTAAAATTATGGGTACTAGTGGTGCTGAATCACTTTCATGTACGGCAAATATTTTTGTCGGACAAACTGAAGCACCATTAATGATAAAACCATTTATTAAAGGAATGACACACAGTGAATTACTGACTATTATGGTTGGAGGAATGGCAACTATTGCCGGTGGAGTGATGGCTGCTTATATACAAATTTTAGGATCATCATATGCAGCTTCTTTAGGACTACCAATTGCTCAAGCTCAACAGTTATTTGCTACCCAGTTACTTGGTGCAAGTGTAATGGCAGCACCGGCAGCTTTATTAATCTCTAAAATAATTTATCCTGAAACAAGTGACCCTGAAACAAAAGGTACTGTTAAAATTTCTGTTGAAAAAAATGCATCAAATGTTGTTGAATCTGCAGCAAATGGTGCCAGTGATGGTTTATCATTAGCATTGAATGTTGGTGCTATGCTTATTGCTTTTATAGCTTTGATTGCTCTTGTAAATTATATTTTAGAAGGATTAGGTAATATTACCGGATTAAATGCTGCTTTAATTTCTACTTACGGACAACCACTTAATTTTCAACTTGTAATTGGTCTCGTTCTTCAATTCCTTGCTTACGGAATTGGTGTACCCTGGCAAGACTCACTTAATTTTGGAAGCCTTTTAGGAACTAAAATAGTTTTAAATGAATTTGTAGCATATTTAGAATTAGGCAAAATGATAACTACAAAAGTTATGGTAAGTGAAAAAGCAATTTTAATGGCAACTTATGCTCTTTGTGGTTTTGCAAATTTCAGTTCAATAGCAATACAAATTGGAGGTTTGGGTCCTCTGGCGCCATCCAGAAAATCTGATATTGCAGCATTAGGCATTAAAGCTGTTACTGGTGGAACTCTGGCTACACTTATGACCGCAACTCTTGCCGGACTTCTTTTCTAAATTTGAAATTTTGAATTTCTTAAAATTTAATTAAGAATATATAAATGAGTAAGAAAAGTAATTTAATTCAAGATAAAAGTTGTAATTTTGCTCTTTCTATTATTGCTTTATATAAAAATTTAACTGAACAAAAAGAATTTATTATATCTAAACAACTATTAAGATGTAGTACAAGTATAGGCGCAAATATCGAAGAAGCTATTGCTGCTCAATCTAAAAAAGATTTTATATCTAAAATGTCAATTGCATCAAAAGAATCTAGAGAAGCAAAATATTGGTTAAGGCTACTTGATGATAGTCAATTTGTAAAATTTGATTTCAAAAAATATTTAGAAGAAATTAATGAGATAATTAGTATAATTACAGCAATTGTAAAAACATCTCAATCAAAACTTAATTCATAATTCAAAATTAAAAATTTATAATTTTATTGGTTGATTTAGATTTTAAATACAAAGAACTGTCAAAAATCTTGGAGAAAGAAGCGCCATTCAAACCGGATATTTCACTTGTTCTTGGAAGTGGATTAGGTGATTTTGCTGACAGGTTAGATAAACTAAAAACTATTTCTACTACTTCCCTGCCTGGTTACCCGCCATCCACAATTCCTGGACACGAAGGAAAACTCCACTTTTGTAAATATGGCAATAAAAATGTTTTAGTCTTTCAAGGCAGAATTCATTTTTATGAAGGGTACAATTTAAGTCAATGTATACTTCCCGTTTTTATAACAAATAAATTGGGTACAAAAAAAATATTTTTAACAAATGCTGCCGGGGGAGTTAATTTAGATTTTTCATCAGGTGATCTAATGCTGATTACTTCTTTTAACGGAATTAATATTAAAAAAGAATTAACTGATCTTATTGGAATAACTAATATTAACTCAAAGTTAAATTATTTTGATTTTCCAACTAAATCATTTAATGATATTATTAGAACAGCAGCAAAGAATAAAAACTTATCTTTGAAAGAAGGTGTGTATTGGTATAATAAAGGTCCGACTTACGAAACACCTGCTGAAATTAAAATGACAGGACTTTTGGGTGGAGATGCAGTTGGAATGTCCACAGTTCATGAAGCTGTCTTTGCAGCACAACTTGGAATGGAAACTGCATCTGTATCATTAATAACAAATATGGCAGCTGGTATATCAAAAAATAAAATTTCACACAAAGAAGTGACCGAAACAGCAAATATGGTTAAAGTGAAATTCGAAAGTCTGGTAAAAGAAATATTGGAACTTATCTAAAGCTAAAAAAATACCTCTTTTAATCTAAAACTTGCATTTTAGACCTCTTGATTGATTGACTTTCAAACTGTTAAGGAGTAATTTTACAAGATAATTTATTTTATAATTTTACAATTCAAATTAAATATATGAAAGAATTCAGATTTAAGATTATTCTAATTTTAGGAGCTATTGGGCTAAGCATTTACCTACTTTTCCCTACTTACAAAAATTATACTAACAATAAAGAAATTGCAAAAATAATTAGCGATAGACAATTAGAATTAAAAGAAACACAACCTAGTGTTTCAAAAATAGAGCTTGATAAAATAGATAAATTTGTAGAAGACAGCATTAAAGCTTCTAATCCAAGCTATGAAATTATAAAATCCAAAAGCATTAAGCTTGGTCTTGATCTACAAGGCGGTATGCGTGTAGTATTAGAAGTTAATACTGGTAAATTATTGGAAAAACTTGCTAAAAATCCAGATGATACTTTCCACAAAGTAATAGTTGATGCTGAAAAAGAATCTGCTCTTTCAAATGAATCAGTTGTTGAAATTTTTGCTGGAATGATGCAAACAAGAGGAATTAGATTAAGCCGCTATTACGGTACAGTAAGAGATGAAGACAGTAAAATTATTGATGATCTAAATACTAGTTCGGAAGATGCTGTTGCAAGAGCTATGGAAATTATTAGAAATCGTATAGATCAGTACGGTGTATCAGAACCAACAATACAAAGACAAGGTAGTAGAAGAGTTATTGTGGAGCTACCTGGCATTGCAAGAGAAGAAGAAGCAAAACAATTGTTGCAAGGTACAGCACTACTTCAATTTAATTTGGTTAAAGATGCACAGAGTACAATAAATATTATGCAGAGAATTGATGAAGTCTTAGCAGGAAAAACAGATTCAACAGTTGATAAAACAAAAAAAGATACTTCAATTACAGTTAATGATAGTTTACTAAATCAAGAGCTTTCACCTGAAGAATTCGCAAAACAACATCCATTTTTTTCTGTTGCACTAATCAACCCAAATTCACAAACAGCAGATGCTTATGTAAGTGAAGATCAAAAAGATAAATTACAATTTATGTTAAGCCGCCCCGAAGTTACAGCGGTAATTCCTAATAATGTTGAATTTCATTTTTCAGCTAAACCATTTGGAGTTCAGGATGGAAAATCAATTTATGTACTTTATCTAGTTAATAAAGCACCGGAATTAACTGGTGGTGTTATTACTGATGCACAGGCAACAATTGATCCTAGTACATCTGGTGCAATCGTAAATATGCAAATGAACAGTGAAGGTGCCTCTGATTGGGCAAGAATTACAGGCGCAAACATTGGAAAGAGAATTGCTATAATATTAGATGGTGCTGTTTATTCTGCCCCAAATGTAATTAACAAAATACCAAGTGGTAATTCTCAAATTACCGGTATGGCAAATTTAGAAGAAGCAAAATTATTGGAGATTGTTCTAAAAGCAGGTGCTCTCCCAGCTCCAGTTTCTATTATTGAAGAAAGAACAGTTGGACCATCACTTGGAGAAGATTCAATAAGAGCCGGCTTAAAAGCTGCAATAATAGGATTTTTACTGGTTGCCATATTTATGGTATTCTATTACAGAAGAGCCGGTGAGATTGCTGCTGCTTCTTTAATCTTTACTGTATTGTTTATACTTGGTGTTTTAGCAGGTTTTGGTGCTACTTTAACTTTGCCTGGTATTGCAGGTATAATTTTAACAATTGGTATGGCAGTAGATGCAAATGTTCTTATTTATGAAAGAATAAGAGAAGAAATTTCAACAGGAAAAACTGTAAAGGCTTCAGTCGACAGCGGATTTGCAAAAGCTAATTCAGCTATCATTGATTCAAACATTACAACATTTTTAACCGGAATTATTCTTTACCAATTCGGTTCTGGTCCGGTACAAGGTTTTGCTTTAACATTGATGATTGGTATTGTCGCAAGTTTATTTAGCGCTTTGGTTATTGCAAAATCAATATTTAATATTTTGGTTTCTAAAGGAGTGAAAATTAATCTCGGATAAAAAAGTTTATAGGAGCAAATAGATAAATGCAGTTATTTAATAATATAAAAATTGATTGGCTAGGTAGAAGAAAGATATTTTATTCTCTTTCAGCAGTATTATTTCTTATCGGTGTAATTAATGTAATATTTAGAGGGTTTGTTTTTGGAATAGATTTCAAAGGTGGAACTGAAATTGTTTTACAATATGAAAAACCAATTGAAATCAGCAATATAAGATCTCTTGTTGAAAATACTTCGTTAGGAAATCTGGAAGTAAAAACTTTTGGAGGTGAAACAGGTGTTCTTTTAAGAACTGATCTGCAGAATTTACCCAAAGAATTATTCCCAATTGTTGTTGCAAATATTGAAAAAGCAATTGAACTTTTATACCCCGGATTGTCTAGAAGAATTGTAGATTCTACAGTTTCCTCAGTTACATATGAGTTTCCAAATCACGATACAACAACAACACTTATTTCAGAATTATTTAACGCAGGTTTTCAAGCAGGTAAAGTATCAGAATCACTTGACAACAAACAGATGGTAGTAAATGTTGGAATATCAGAGTGGATAAAAGAAAATTTAAAAAATAAAATAACTGATAATAATTTCAAAATTGTTAAAGAAGATCATGTTGGACCTAAAATTGGTAATGAACTAAAACAAGATGCTTTGATAGCTATATTATTCTCTCTAATTGCAATATTAGTTTATTTGGCTTTCCGTTTCAAATTTATATTTGCACTCGGTGCAGTTGTTGCACTTTTCCACGATGTTTTAATTACTCTAGGTTTATATGCAACATTATACGGTGTAATACCTGGATTAAACCTTGAAATTGATTTAACAGTAGTTGCAGCATTTTTAACTCTTGTTGGTTATTCGGTTAACGATACTGTAATTGTATTTGACAGAGTAAGAGAAAATTTAAAAATTCATAAGACAATACCACTTAATGATGTTCTAAATATGAGTGTGAACAGAACAATGAGCCGTACATTACTTACAGGTGGTACTACATTATTAACTACATTAGTATTACTACTGTTTGGTGGTGAGGTGCTAAGAGCTTTTGCTTTTACATTATTCTTCGGAATAATTATTGGTACATATTCCTCAATATTTGTTGCGAGTGCTTTAGTTTTAGAATACGCAAAAAGAAAAGACAAAAAGTTCCAATTTT
>PFVA01000151.1:10666-11339 GCA_002790365.1 Ignavibacteriales bacterium CG_4_9_14_3_um_filter_30_11 | reverse complement strand
ATGTCATCTTTTCACCGTTCACTTTTTGCGTAAGATGAGTTATTTATTATAAATAGTAAATAAGATTTACATGACCGGTAAGAATAATGATATATTATACTTTTTTAGAAAATTTTTCTTTGTTGTATTCTTTTGATTTACCTTTAGGAATAGAAAGGGAATTCCATTCTTCATTGTTTATCATTTTTCCTATAAAAACAATTTGTCCGATATGATAAGCATAATGAGAAAGCTGACGATTTATTGCATCAACAACGGAATGTTTCTCATTTCTAATTAAAACTTCTTTATCTAAGTCAATTTCGGTTAACGGATTTATAGCTTCAAAAAGACAATCCCATCCTTCATTCCAGATTGTTAATAACTCATCTTTAGATTTTATATTATCAACAAATTCATCATCTCTTTTTCTCCATTCTTTTTTGCCGTCAGAAGTTAAAAAATCAGTCCAACGGGAAAGCATATTACCGTGCAGATGTTTTACAATGATTGCAATGCTGTTGCTTCCTTCATTTATTTGCCAGAACAATTTGTCCCCCGGTACCTGATCAAAAGTTTTTTCACCAAGTGATTTATAACTCTTGAATCGATTTTTAATACTATCTAAATAACTTTTCATATAATATTGTTCCTATTATTAACTTTGAAACTTACATAAATTATTTTTTAATAT
>PFVA01000151.1:0-10644 GCA_002790365.1 Ignavibacteriales bacterium CG_4_9_14_3_um_filter_30_11 | reverse complement strand
TTTAAATTTATATAGGAATTTAGAATAGAAAATTACTCTTAATAAATCTTAAATTAAATATATAATGAAAGTTTACATAACAAGAAAAATACAATCCAAAGCAATAAAATATTTAAGAGAAAAAGGATTTAAAGTATCAATTTATCCTGAAGACAAACCCATCCCCAAAAAAGTATTATTAAAAAATATTAAAAATGTTGATGCACTTATTCCGCTACTTACAGACAAAATAGACAAACAAGTAATAGATAAAATGACCAAATGCAAAATTATTGCAAATTACGCAGTAGGATATGAAAACATTGATGTGGAATATGCAAAAACGAAGAGTATAATTGTTACAAATACCCCCGATGTTTTAACAGATTCTACAGCAGACCTTGCAATGACTTTAGCACTTGCTTGCTGTCGCAGAATTACCGAAAGCAGAAAATTAATAGACGATAAAAAATTCACTCATTGGCGTCCTAATTTATTATTAGGTTATGAAATTAAAGACAAGATTTTCGGCATTATTGGAGCCGGAAGAATTGGAGAAGCAACTGCCAAAAGAGCCCATGCGTTTGGAGCAAAAATAATTTATAATTCTATTTCTGAAAATAAAAGAATGAAAAATGATTTTAATGCTGAACGGGTTTCTTTAAATAAACTCTTAAATATATCTGACTTTATTTCAATTCATGTTCCTTCAAACAAACAGACAGTTCATTTACTAAATAAAGAGAATTTGAAACTGTTAAAACCAACATCCATTTTAATTAATACATCAAGGGGGAATATAATTGAAGAGAAGGCATTAGTTGAGATTCTCAAAAAAGGTAAAATATTTTCTGCTGGCTTAGATGTGTTTGAACACGAACCAAAAATTCATCCCGAATTATTGAAAATGGTTAATGTAATATTAGCTCCTCATATTGGCAGTGCTACAATTGAGGCAAGAACTGCAATGGCAATGCTGGCTGCTAAAAATGTTGTCAGTGTTTTAAAAACTGGTAATAAGCCTATTACTCCGGTTTAGATTTTTATTTTTTCATGGTTGTAAATTGCAGCTTGTCACGGTACGACCGTGTCAGCCATATTAAAATTTATTTTACTATTTATTGTAAATTGTAAATCAACGATGATATGGGTAATTTTCACTAATTAATAAAGGATATTAATATGATAGTTGGTATACCTAAAGAAGTAGCTCAAGAAGAAAAAAGAATTGCTCTTTCTCCTGCTGGAGTGGATGCTTTAGTACGCGCAGGTCATACTGTTTATATTGAAAGTAAAGCAGGTGAAGGAAGTCATTTTTCTGACGAAGAATATGAACAAATTGGTGCAAAAATAGTATTTAGTCCGGATGAAGTTTACTGCCGATCTGAATTATTAGTAAAAGTTGCACCATTGTTGGAAAACGAACTTGAAATGTTTCAACAAAAACAAGTGTTATTTTCTTTTTTGCATTTAGCTGTAGGAAGAAAAAAAACTATAGAAAACCTCCTTGCAAAAAAAATTACTGCAATTGGATATGAGCTGATAGAACAAAACGGAAAACTTCCTGTTTTACAATCTATGAGTGAAATTGCCGGGCAACTTTCAATTCAACTTGCTGAAAGATATTTGGAAAATTTTTCAGCTGAAGGTAGAGGAATATTATTGGGAGGAATTACTGGTGTTGCACCGGCAGCAATTGTTATACTCGGTGCAGGTGTAGTTGGTACAACTGCAGCCAGAGCAGCTTTGGGAAGAGGTGCTCAGGTAATTGTTATTGATAATGACATTAACAGATTAAAGGAAATTGAACTACTTTTTAATAAAAAAGTTACAACAGTTATGGCTAATCCTTATACAATTTCAAGAGGAGTAAAATTTGCAGATGTTTTAATTGGTGCAGTATTAATGAAAGGAGAAAAGACTCCCCACATTGTTTCAGAAAAAATGGTTAAAGAAATGAAGCCCGGCGCTGTAATTATTGATGTTTCAATTGATCAAGGAGGCTGTATTGAAACTAGTAGAATAACATCTATGTCTAATCCTGTTTATGAAAAACATGGCGTGATACATTATTGTGTCCCAAATATGCCTGCAATTGTCTCAAGAACTGCAAGTTACGGACTTAACAACTCCTTAATTCAATACATACTTGATATTGTAAATAACGGATTAGATAATGTTTTAATGGGAAACTCAGGTCTTTCAAAAGGGGTATGTACTTATAAAGGCTTTTGTACTAACGAAATATTGGCAAATACTTTTGAGGTTAATTATAAGCCTCTTCGTGTTTTTTCAACTAATTGATTTTTTTAAGGGAATTAATAAAAAATATGCCTATTACAGAAAATATAATTTCAAATAATATATCTTCAAATATAATTCAAAACTATAAGAAAAAAGTAGTCTCAGCAGAGGATGCTGTAAAAGTAATTAAATCCGGTAATAATATTATTGTACAACCCGGATGTGCTGTCCCATTAAAATTGATTAATGCTATGGTGGATCGTAAAGATGAATTAAGTGATATAAACATCTATCATATTCTTGTAGTTGGTGATTTGCCTTACATGAAACCCGGAATGGAAAAGCATTTTAAACACAAAGCTTTTTTTATGGGTAAGAATACTCGTAATGCTGTTAACGAAGGCAGAGCAGAATTCATTCCAATATTTTTATCTGAAGTAACCCTTTTATTTAAAAAGGGGAGAATAAAATCTGATGTTGCATTAATTCATGTTTCGCTTCCTGACGAACATGGTTTTTGCAGTTACGGTGTAGATGTTGGTAATATTAAAACACCTGCTGAAATGTCGAAGACAGTTATTGCACAAGTAAATTCACAAATGCCTCGTTCACTTGGTGATAGCTTTATTCACATAAATAAAATTGATTATATAGTTGAAAATGATGAACCAATAATTGAATTACCTCAGGTTGATCCAAACTCCAGCTCTGAAAAATTAAAAATTTATGATATGATAGGGGAAAATATTGCAAGTTTAATAGAAGACGGATCAACACTTCAGATGGGAATAGGTGCAATTCCGGATTCTATGATGAAATATTTAATGAAGAAGAATGATTTGGGGATTCACTCCGAAATGTTTTCTGACGGACTTGTAGATTTGGTTGAAATGGGAATTGTAAACGGAGAAAAAAAATCACTTCATACTGGAAAAATTATTGCAGGATTTGTTCTCGGTACAAAAAAGACATATGATTTTATAGATAACAATCCTATTGTTGAATTTCACAGACAAGAATATGTAAATGATCCATTTGTAATTGCTAAAAACAATAAAATGGTTGCAGTAAATTCAGCTCTGGAAATTGATCTTACCGGACAGGTTTGTGCGGACTCAATCGGTACAAAATTATTCAGCGGTATAGGGGGACAGGTTGATTTTGTAAGAGGGGCAGCTCATTCGGAAGGCGGTAAACCTATAATTGCATTACCTTCAACTACTAAAAATGATACAATTTCAAGAATAGTTCCTATGTTAAAACCAGGTGCCGGGGTAGTTACTTCAAGAGGTGATGTTCACTATGTTGTTACTGAATATGGAATTGCTTATTTATTTGGTAAGAGTATTAGAGAAAGAACAAAAGCATTAATTGAAATTGCTCACCCCAAATACCGCGATGAACTAGCATCTTTTGTTAAAAACAATTATCACTTCTAATATATGATTGCAGTAATAGGTGATGTGCACGGTTGTGTAAACACATTAAAAAAATTAATAAAAGAAGTAGAGTCGAAGTATCCTAAAATTCCACTTTATTGTGTAGGGGATTTGATTGACAGGGGTAATTTCGGGTTTGAAACTTTTGAATATGTACTTTCCAAAAAAATAAAATTTGTTCCCGGTAATCACGAATTAATGTTCTATCATTTCATGAAGAATCCTTTTAGTAATATGGGGAGGAACTGGATTTATAATGGATATGAAACAACAATTCTTTCGTATGATGAACATCACGATAAACTCGATAAACATTTACAATGTATTGAAGATACACCAATGTATTATAATATAGATGATTGTTTCATCTCCCACGCCGGAATTTCTATTGAATTTGGGAATGATATAATGATAAGAGGGAATTTGGATATTAATAAATTGGAAAAAATTGTAAAAGAAAATATATTGCTTGAGGATAGTATAGTCTGGACCAGAAATAAATTAGTTAATCTTGGTAAACTTCAAATTGTCGGACATACAAGAAAAGATGAAGTGCTGTTCGATAAAAAAAGCAACACTTATTATATTGATACTTCTGCCTATTCGGGAAATAAATTAACTGCTGTAATTATTGAAAAGAATGAATTGATAGATACAATTCAAATATTTACCGACGAGCGTGATATAATAGATTATTAATTATTTATCCTATCTTTTTTACTAAATCTACCTCTCCTCCGTAAATGGATATCTTTAAAAATAATCTACATGTTATAAATAACTGTTGAATTAAAAAAATAATAAATATTGTAAATCCGGAAACCATTCCAACTTTATCAGTAATTATAAAATATAAAACGAATAAAGCCAAACCTGTAATAATAAATAATAAATTCATTCCATAAATTGAAAAGAAATGTTTAAAAATATAGCTCACAGATCTCAACATAGTTCTAAACGGTCTAAAAGCATTATCACTTATCAGCATAATTTTTGAATAATCAGAAACCAAAACAATTATAGAAATTAAAAACAAATAGATGATTATACCTGAAGAAATTATATAAAAATATGTTTCTTCACTTTTTGTACTATTGCTTACAGCGGCAATAATTCCTGCAATTGGGAAGAAGACAAGAATAGTGATAATAACCATAACTAGAAATGAATACAGAAACAGTCTGAAAAATCTGGGAAAATAAGTCCAGCTATCAGCCCAAAATTGTGATAAAGAATTTGTGTTGTTTTTAATTGAAGATAAAATTCCTCCCGAAAAGAAAACAAAAAATAGCATGTATATTATTCCCAATAAAAAAGCAGTTCTGTAAAGCGGTTTAATTGTATCACCAAACAGATGCATAAAATTACTGTATGTTGTATAGTCAAAATCCTTGAGTAATTTTATCGCAGCCAATGATGAACCAATATTTGTTGAAATTGTATCTTTAAAAGGTATTGCAACAGCCAATGCAAAAATTAATGTTAGTACATACAACATTGATAAAATTTTTAATTTTTTTAAAGTAGAACTAATTCCGTTAAAATATGATTTTATAAGTTTCATTTTCATTCTCTTCTATTTTAAAATAACATTGATATTGAAAGCATTAAATTTTCTACTAGATAAAGAAATTTTGTAAAGTATTTATTATTTACAGCAGTTTCTTTATCTGTAGTTAAGCTATTATTAAAAATATTTATATCCATTAAATTTTTATCATTTGGATCTAATTTAACCCACTCAATTTGCTTTTGGCCTTCAAATGTGAAACTTTTATTTAGTTCTTTTCCGTTCCAGATAAAAAGGGTATCTGTATTATTAGAAAAATGTACAGCAATTTCTGTTGGCATTATTGCATCACCCATTCTGGAGACTAAAAATGAAGAGAGATATTTTTTTTCTTTATTACTTTTATATCTGTATAATTTTTTAACATTTACACTGTCATATAAACCACTCGGTTGATCAATCTCATTATTTTTAATATTAGCAACTTTATAATCACATACTGCAGTACCGTAAAGGAACTGTTCGAAAAACCAATTTAGATTATCTCCAAATATTTTATCAAGTTTTTTATTATATATTTCATTTACAACATTAATAAAATTTTGTGCTGAAGGATGTTTGAATTTCCATCTATCATAATAAGTTTCCATTATTTCATTCATAACATCCAAACCTATAAGCCCTTCTAAAGTTGCCATCCAGGTTGCTGTTTTGCTATATGTTATAACTCCATATCCTCCGTCTGTAAATTCCCACGATGCTCTGTAATTATTTGCAATTTTTGGATTATTCAATGATATGTAACTTAGTCTTTGATTTTCTCTTGTACCGTAATGATATCCAAAAATATCAACATAAGAAGTTTTATCTCCGTAAAGATAATCCATAGTTCTTGCCTCAAAATATGAGTTGAATCCTTCATCAAGCCAAGGGTCTTCAAATTCATTAGAAGCTAGAATTCCCATAAAGTAAGTATGCCCGAATTCATGCACTGTAACATTTTCTAATAATTTCAAACCTTCAGGTAAATTCCATAAGCTTACAATTGTAAAAAATCCGGGATACTCCATCCCACCTGCAGCCATACCTTTTAATGGCGGATCAACTACTGTTACATTTGGATAAGGATAATCACCCAAATTTTCAGTAAAATATTTTAAAGACCCTTTTAGTGATTTCAAAACTCTCATAGTTAAATTTGCATGTTCAGGTTGCATAAGAATTCTTAAACTTACATTATTCCACTTACCATCAAAAACTTTAAAATGGGGAGATGCAGTCCAAGCAAAATCAACAACATCTTCCGCTTTGTAAACATAAGTACTTGTACTATCTTTATTTTCTTTTTTATTTAGAAGCGTACCTACAGCACCTACTATAAAATTATTTGGGATTGTGATATTTACATTGTAGACTCCAAAATCAGAATAGAATTCAGAGTTTGCATGGAATTGATGACAATTCCATCCGCCTTTTGTTGCATTTCTAATTCCCGGAAATTCGTAAACACCAAGTTTTGGAAACCATTGTGCAACAAGAAAGAAATCATCCATATAACCTGTCCTGGCTATAACTTTTGGAAGTTTTGAAGTAAAATCAATTTTTAGTTGAATGGATTTGCCTGGTTTTACAGGTTCATCAAGCTTTACACTTATAACAGTTTGGTCGTCAATATTTTCGTCATCAGGATGTATGAACTTAATTCTGTCTATTAAATCATTACCATCAATGGTTTTCATAGAACTAATATCAATCCAGCCCCAATCGTCAACATTTAAATTTTGGTTTCTTTTAGAAACTCCTGTTCTGGCTTCGGTTAAAAAAGTTGATTTTGAATTTTTAAAAGCATTTAGATATAAATGGAACTGTAATTCAGAAACATTATCTTTTGATAAATTTGTCCAAGTTAAAAATTCATTACCTTTAAGGGTTTTTGTCTTTGGGTCTAGTTTAACATCAATATCATAATTTGCATTGCGTGGGCTTAATTGTTTATTACTTGGATTTTGTGGTAATATAAAATTTGTATAAAGAATTATAGAGAATAAAAAAGTAAAAAATATTTTAAATGTTCCTTTAAAGATTATTTTCATAAGATATTCCTAAACATTAAATTAATTAACAATTCATATGTTATTTTATAACATTCTAATTTTATTAGCAAATAAAAAATGATAAGTGTTTCATTATTATTAACTGATGTTATGCAAAGCTGAAAGATGCCATCTTTTCACTGCTCATTTTTTGCGTAAGATAAGTTATTAAATTATTTTTCTTAAATTACAATATCTTTACTGATCAAATTGAAAGAAATAAGCTGGAGTATTATTTGAAAGTATTTATTACAGGAGCCACCGGATATATTGGACATCATGTTGCGAAAATATTTAGGATAAATGGTCATTCAGTTTTTGGGTTAACAAGAAATAAAAAAAACATTAATAAATTATTAAAAAATGAGATCATTCCGGTAATAGGGAATATTGGTAACAAAGACAGCTTTATTCCAACAGCAATTGAATGTGATCTAATTATTCACGCAGCTGTAGAATATTCTGAAAAATCTGCTGAGTTAGACAAAAATTTTGTTAAAGAGATAACTTCAATTGAAAGTAAAAGTAAAAAGAAAACTTTTATATATACGAGCGGTTGTTGGGTTTATGGAAATACAAAAGGCAAAGCCGATGAAAAATCAGAATTAAAACCGGCAAAAAAAGTAAAATGGAGACACGAAGTTGAAGAAATGGTAATAAATTCTGATAATGTAAATGGAGTTGTAATAAGACCGGGATGTGTTTATGGGAAAGAAGGAAGCTTGACTAATATTTGGATGAATGAAGTTGTTAATGAAAATAAATTAAGTGTGATAGGTAGTGGTAAAAATCATTGGGCAATGATTCATGTAGATGACTTAGCAGATTTATTCTATAAAACCTATCAGAGTAATGCTGCTAAAGAATATTTTAATGCTGTGGATAACTCAAGAGATAGTGTTGATGAAATTGTTAAATCTATTTCTAAAGTAACCGGTTATAAGGGAGAAATAAAATATTTTACTATAGAAGAAGCTTCCCATATTGTGGGTTTACTCGCCGAACCACTGGCTTTTGATCAACACTTAGATAACAGTAAAGCAAAAAGTAAATTAAACTGGCAGCCAAAGTATAAAGGCTTTGTTGCAGATGTTGAGATCTATTATAATTCATGGAAAAGCAACAAAAACTAAAAAATAATGCAAAATATTTTATTTACGGCAGGAATAGTCACACCAGTATTTTTAATTATTGCTCTTGGATTTATTTTAAAAAAACTCAAAATAATTTCTGATAATTTTGTTGCAGTAACATCCAAATTTGTCTTTAATGTTTCTCTTCCGGCACTAATATTTTTTAATATTTCAGAGATCGATCTTTCAAGTACACTAAATATTAAAGAAATTATTTTTATATGTGTAGTAATTATTGCTACATATTTAATAATCTGGATCATTTCTAAATATTTTATAAAAGATGGAAAAAATTTAGGTGTTTTTATTCAAGGTAGTTTCAGAGGAAATTTTGCAATTGTAGGTTTTGCTGTTATCGACAGTCTTTATGGTAATATTTCATTAGGAAAAGCTTCATTGATTTTGGCCTTCATACTTCCCCTTTATAATATTTTAGCTGTGGTAGCATTAACTGTACCAATAATGGAAGAGAAAGCTATAAATCTTAAATCGACATTTATTGAAATATTAACAAACCCTCTAGTACTTGCTGTAGTATTTGCTCTTCCGTTTTCATATTATAAAATTATGCTACCTCCGGTAATTATAAAATCAGGTAATTACTTATCTTCAATAGCCCTTCCATTAGCCTTAATTGGAATTGGTGCAAACTTAAATGTTAAAGAAATTAAAAAAGCATCTACCTTTGCTTTTGCATCTTCAGGAGTAAAATTAATTTTGCTGCCTATTATTGCAACTTTTTTAGCCTATGAATTTGGATTTATTGGACAGGAGCTGGGAATAATTTTTATTTTATTTGCTTGTCCAACAGCAATAGTGAGTTTTATTATGGCAGATGCGATGGGAGGGAACAGTAAATTAGCAGGTAACATAGTATTAATTACTACGCTCGGGTCTATTTTTACAATTACTATTGGGCTATATTTATTAAAAGCCTTTGGATTAATATAAAAATAATTATCTTTTCCAGTTAAATATTTTAAAAGTATAAAATAAAAATGAAAGTATTTAAATTTGGAGGCACTTCTATTAGTAATGCTAAAAGGATGAAAGAAGTAGCCTGCTTAGTTGCAAATAATGAGTCTAAAATTGTTGTCCTTTCGGCAATGAGCGGAACAACAAATAATCTTTTCACTTTATCTGACTATCTTGAAAATAAAGATATTGATTCAGCTAATAAAATAATAACTGATTTTGAAGAGAAATACTCAATAATTATAAATGAATTATATAGCAATGAAGAGTATAAGAGAAAAGGGAAAGAAATAATTAGTTACCATTTTAATTATTTGAAAGAATTTCTAAATAGGGAGTACACTCACAAATCAAGAAAAATTATTTTAGCTCAAGGGGAATTAATATCAACTACACTATTTTATAATTATCTGTTGGAACATAACATTGAGGCAAAATTAATTCCGGCTCTTAATTTTATGAGGATTGACAATAATCTGGAACCTGATAATTATTATATAAAAGAAAATTTGGAAAGGGAATTAAATCAGTTTCCTGAAACTAAATTGTTTATTACTCAAGGCTATATCTGCAGAAATATGTTTGGGGAAATTGAAAACTTAAAAAGAGGCGGAAGTGATTATTCAGCTTCTATTATTGGTCAGGCAATTAACTCTGAAGAAATACAAATCTGGACGGATGTAAGTGGATTTTATACAAGCGATCCAAAATTTGTAAAAAATGCAAAACCATTACCACAACTTTCTTTTGATGAAGCAGCCGAACTTGCATATTTTGGTGCAAAAATTTTACACCCGGCAAGTGTATTACCTGCTAAAATTGCGAACATACCGGTAAGATTAAAAAACACTCTAAATCCATCAGACCCCGGGACAATTATTACATCTTCACCAAAAGGAAAAGGTATAAAAGCTGCTGCTGCTAAGGATGGAATAACTGCAATAAAAATTAAATCCGGCAGAATGCTACTTGCTTACGGTTTTATGAGAAAAGTATTTGAAGTTTTTGAAAGATATAAAACTTCTATTGATATGACGACTACATCTGAAATAGCTTTATCGGTTACAATAGATGACGATACTTATTTAGATGATATAGTTAAAGATCTTGAATTGTACGGAAGTGTAGAAGTTAATAATGATATGACAATAGTTTGTGTTGTTGGAGATAACATTTTAGAACAAAAGGGAAACATTAACAAAGTTTTTGATATACTAAAAAATATTTCAATTAGAATGATATCTTACGGCGGAAGCAAACATAATATTTCT
>PFVA01000138.1 GCA_002790365.1 Ignavibacteriales bacterium CG_4_9_14_3_um_filter_30_11 | reverse complement strand
AAATGAATTTTTTGCCGAAGGCCGCTATATAAAATGTTTTTATAAAACATTTTATATAGCGGGGTTAACCCCGACAATTTGTAAGAAAAACATACTACTCAAATAACAAATTCCGAGATTTTTATATAACTAAGTATATGATCTTTATTTACTTACAAATTGTCTGCCCAAAGGGCAGATTTTCCAATGGAAAATCTGGGTTTATAAAATATTTTCACCTATAATCCAAGTAAATCTTTGTTTTTTTTCATAGCTTCAATACAAAAAGCTATATGTTCATCCAAAGGAATATTTAAATTTTCTGCACTATTAATAATATCCTCTCTATTTACAGCTCTGGCAAATCCCTTGTCTTTTAATTTTTTCTTTACTGATTTGACTTGCACTTCTTCTATTGATTTACTTGGTCTTACATATGTAACAGCAGTAATAAAACCGGCAAGTTCGTCGCAAGCAAATAATACTTTAGATAGTAAACTTTCTCTAGAAACACCGGTATAATCTGCGTGTGACATTATTGTATTTCTAAATTCTTCATCAAACCCTTTTTCTTTTAAAATTTCGTTTCCTTTATAAGGATGTTCATCTGCAGTAGGAAATTTCTCGTAATCAAAATCGTGTAGTAATGCTACATTACTCCAATAATTTATGTCTTCACCAAATTTTTCTGCATAAGCTTTAACACAGCTTTCAACTGCAAATGAATGTTTTAATAAGCTATCAGATTTAGTATATTCATTTAGAATTTCTAAACAAAATTCTCTGTTTCTCATTATGTCTTTCATAATTATCTATAAAATTTAAATTTAGATCTCAAGTTTAAAGCTAGGACAAATTTTACTCAAAATACAAATTGAACATTTAGGTTTTTTTGCATTACAAACATTTCTCCCGTGTATAATTAAATAATGTGAGGAATTAATCCAATCATTTTTAGGAAGATATTCTTTTAATTTGAATTCTATTTTTACCGGATCAATAGTATCAACAATTCCTAATAAATTTGTAAGTCTTGTAACATGTGTATCTACTGCAATAGAAGGAATCTTAAAAACATTACCTAAAACAACCGATGCAGTTTTTCTTCCTACTCCCGGTAATTTTACTAACTCGTTCATAAAATTTGGTACTTCCCCATCATATTTTTCTATTAACATTTTAGAACAGTTTTTTATGCTCTTAGCTTTTTGTTTAAAGAAGCCTGTAGAATAAATATATTTTTCTAATTTTGATGAAGGAATTTTTACAAAATCTTCCTGTGTTCTATAATCCTTAAAAAGTTTTTCGGTCACAATATTAACTCTTTCATCAGTGCATTGTGCTGAAAGTATAGTTGAGATCAAAAGTTGAAATGGAGTCTCATGGTTTAAGAAACAAGATACTTCAGGATATTCAAGTTTTAATAATGAGAATATTTTTCCAACATATCTCTTGTTTACTTCAATTTTCATTTTGATTGAATCTTTTGTCTTTAATAAATAACCTTTGTACAGGATTATTATTAATAATATGATTTTGAATGATTTCTTCTACATCATCAATTGTAACTCCACCGTACCAAATTTGTTCTGGATAAACTAAAACCGTAA
>PFVA01000074.1:7550-7990 GCA_002790365.1 Ignavibacteriales bacterium CG_4_9_14_3_um_filter_30_11 | reverse complement strand
GATGAAATTCCAAAAATATTGCCAGTTTTACCTTTAAGAGATAATGTAATATTTCCATATATGATTTTTCCGGTTCTTATTGGACGAGAACAATCAATAAGAGCTGCCAATTTTTCTTTGGAAAATTCAAAGTACATATTCCTTGCTGCTCAAAAAAAAGGTAATGTTGATGAGCCAACAATAAAAGATATTTATCAAGAAGGAACAATTGCCAAAATTATACAAATATTAAAGCTTCCAAATGGTTTAATGAAAATATTGGTTGATGGAATAATTCATGGTAAAATTACTAAGTTTACTAAAAATAAGGATTTTTTTGAAGCTGAGATTTCTTTAATAATTCCAACTGATAGTGAACATCGTGAAATGAAAGCTTTAATTAGGCAAATGACAAAACTTTTTAAGGAATATGTTAAAATTAATCGATCTATTCCATCAGA
>PFVA01000074.1:0-7461 GCA_002790365.1 Ignavibacteriales bacterium CG_4_9_14_3_um_filter_30_11 | reverse complement strand
AAACCATCCTCCAAAAATTTAAAGTAAAAGAACAATACTATGAAGTTATAAAAATTCTAAACTCTGAAATTGATATTCTGAGAATTGAAAAAGAGATTGATAGTAAGGTTCAGGAAAATATTGCCAAGACTCAAAGAAAGTTTATTATTCAAGAGCAAATTAAAATTCTTCAAGATGAACTTGGTGAAGATGAAGATGGAATACCTGAATTTACTAAGCTTCGTGACAGAATTAAAAAAGCAAAAATGCCTAAAAATATAGAAGAGATATCATTTGAAGAATTAATAAAACTTAAAAAAACTTCTACTATGTCTCCGGAATCTGCTGTAATAAGAAATTATTTGGAGTGGCTTACTGATGTACCTTGGTCTAAAAAAACAAAAGATAATTTAAGCATTACACATGTTCAAAAAATATTGGATGAAGATCATTTCGGATTAAAAAAACCTAAAGAAAGAATTATTGAACATATTGCCGTATTAAATTTAGTTAAACAAATGAAAGGACAAATTCTTTGTTTTGTTGGTCCACCCGGAGTTGGTAAAACATCTTTAGGAATGTCCATTGCCCGTGCATTGGGTAGAAAGTTTATTAGAATTAGTTTAGGCGGCATTAGAGATGAAGCTGAGATAAGAGGTCATAGAAGAACTTATATAGGTTCAATGCCGGGTAAAATTATTCAATCTATGAAAAAAGCCGGTACTGTAAACCCAGTTATGTTATTAGATGAAATTGATAAAATGAGTATGGATTTTAGAGGAGATCCTTCCTCTGCAATGTTGGAAGTTTTAGACCCTGAACAAAATTCTGGTTTTAATGACCATTATTTGGAAGTAGACTATGACCTTTCTCAAGTCATGTTTATTACTACCGCAAATGTAAGATATAATATCCCATTACCGTTACAAGATAGAATGGAAATAATTGAACTGCCTGGATATTTAAGTTACGACAAACTAGAAATTGCTAAACGACATATTTTACCAAAGCAATTACTACTTCACGGGCTTAACAAGAAAAAAATTGATATAACAGACGAAGCAATTAAAAAAATAATTAGTGAATATACTCGTGAAGCAGGCGTTAGAAATTTAGAAAGAGAACTTGCCGCTGTTTGCAGAAAGTTAGCAAGGGATATAGTACTTAAAGAATCTTCAAATGGAAAGAAGAAAAAATTAAATAAATATTTAGTAGATGAGAAGAAAGTTGAAGAGTATTTAAAAGTTCCAAGATTTAGAAAAACCAGACATAGTAAAGAGCCTAGAATTGGTAGCGTTACAGGACTTGCATGGACAAGTGTTGGAGGTGAATTATTGCCTGTAGATGTAACAATTATGCCGGGTGCAGGTAAATTAACACTTACAGGTCAGTTAGGTGAAGTGATGAAAGAATCAGCACAGGCAGCTTTAAGTTATATCCGTTCTAATTCAAATAAATTTAAACTTAAACCGGATTTTCTTAAAGGGAAAGAAATTCATATTCATCTTCCGGAAGGAGCAATACCAAAAGATGGCCCATCTGCAGGAATTACTTTAGCTATGGCTTTGCTTTCTGCTCTTAATGGAAAGCCAGCATCTAATGAAGTTGCAATGACTGGAGAAATAACTTTGCGGGGAAATGTTTTATCAATTGGTGGATTAACCGAAAAACTTCTGGCAGCAAAAAGGAATAAAATAAAAATAGTTCTAATTCCATTTGAAAATAAAATTGATCTAATAGAAATGCAGCCTGAAGTTAAAGAAGGTTTAAAAATTATTCCTATTAAATTGATTGAAGATGCAATTCCCTATATTTTTCAGATTGGAAATAAGAATAAAAAAAGTAATAAAAAGGCAAAATAAATTGGCAGAACCTTTAATTGTAGATAAATCTTTATCATTAAGTGATTTATATGTGAACCTACAAAAACAATTAAAGTTTTTATTTGTAAAAGAAGATAATTTACTTTCAATCCTGTCCAATTTTGTTGCTGCAATTAAACAAACATTTAGTAAAGTAAGCTGGGTAGGATTTTATATAATTGAAAATAACAATCTGTATCTTGGACCATTTCAAGGAAAAATTGCTTGCACAAACATTGAAATCGGAAATGGTGTTTGTGGTAAATCAGCAAAAGAGAAAAAAACTATTATTGTTCCTGATGTAAATAAATTTGATGGACACATAGCCTGTGATTCAGAAACTAAATCTGAAATAGTTGTCCCACTTTTTAATGGTAATAATATTTTTGCTGTCTTGGATTTAGACAGTTTAGAATTAAACTCGTTTAGTGAAATTGATAAAAAGTATTTAGAAAATATGTGTAAATTCCTTTCAACTTTTTTAATAAATAAAACAAAAATATTATAATGGGTTATGTAGTTACAGCTAGAAAGTGGAGACCTAATAATTTTACTGAAATTGTTGGACAAGAGCATGTAACAAACACATTAATCAATGCTATTAAAAATGGAAGAATAGCTCATGCTTATCTTTTTACAGGGCCCAGAGGTGTAGGTAAAACAACAACTGCTAGAATACTTGCTAAAAGACTTAACTGTTTAGCTCCTAAAGAAACTGAACCATGCAACGAATGTGAAATATGCAAGAGTATTAAAGAAGGACAATTCTTAGATATTATTGAAATTGACGGTGCTTCAAACAGAGGAATTGATGAAATAAGATCTTTAAGAGACTCTGTTAAATATGCACCAACAAAGGGAAAGTACAAAGTTTATATTATTGATGAAGTTCACATGCTGACAAGAGAATCTTTTAATGCTTTTTTAAAAACTTTAGAAGAGCCTCCTGAACACACAATTTTTATATTTGCAACTACTGACATACAAAAGGTTCCTCTTACAATTATTTCCCGCTGTCAAAGATATGATTTCAGACGAATTCAATTACAAGTAATAAAAGACCTTCTACTTAAAATTGCTAAAGAAGAAAAATTTAACATTGATGATGAAACTCTTACTATCATTGCTAAAAAAGCTGACGGAGCTTTAAGAGATGCAGAAAGTTATTTTGATCAGGTTATTTCCTATTGCGGTGATAAAATAACAAAAAAAGCTGTTGCTGAAATGTTAAATTTAATTTCTGACGACATCTATTTTGATGTTTCAGATGCTTTAATTAATAAAAATTACAAATCTATTTTTAATATTTCAGAAACTATTTATAAAAATGGGTGGAATTTTATAGATTTTTTCACCGGATTAATTGAACACTTTAGAAATATATTAACCATTACTTTATCAGAAAATTCTGACTTAATTGAAACTTCTGAATCTAACAAGAAAAAATATTTGCAATATATAAACCAATTTTCTCAAGGTGATCTTTTGAGACTACTGAATTATTTAAATAGATCTTTTCAAGAATTGAGATTTACACAAAATCAAAAACTTAAAGTAGAAGTATCACTTGCACATTTAGTCGGATTAGAAAAATCAACTACAATAAGTGAGATAATTTCTAAAGTAAACGATGGATCTATCGAGCAATCAGATTTAACAAAAGAGAAATCTCAACCGAAAAAAAAAACGACTGAGATAAACGAGACTAAACAAGAATATAAGACCGATATACCATCACAACAATCTGTGTCTCCTTCAATAACCAAGAATAAAGAAAAAAAAGTTGAAAAAATAAAAAATACTTCCACATCAATAAATGATGACCTTATTATTTCTAAGTGGGAAAGCTTTGTTGATATTATTTACAAAGATAAACCACTTATTTTGGGTCCGGTCATCCAAAATTCAGAAATTATTTCTATTGCAGACAATAAATACAGAATATCTACATCAGATGAAGACGGAAATTTTTTACTTAAAAGCCACAAAGATTATATAGAAAAAACTGCACTGGATTATTTCGGCAAAAAGCTGCTTTTTGATTTTCAGGTAGTAAAATCTCAAACATTAGCTATTAGAAAAAAAGAAATAATTAAACCAACTCAAATCTCTGAGAAACATACAAATACGCCAATAATTGAGAAAATCATTAGTGAATTAGGCGGTCAAGAGATTAAATAGACCATTCTTAAAGTTCAAATCCCTCTAATTTTTAGGAGATTAATAATCTATAAATATTTATATTTTGATAATTTACAAGATTTTAACTATTTTTATGAGCTATGTCCAAAAAATTAATTGTGGCAATAGACGGACCGGCTGGTTCCGGTAAAAGTACATCAGCAAAGCTAGTTGCACAAAAATTAGGATATCTTTATGTGGATAGCGGTGCAATGTACAGAGCAATTACTTATTTGGCAATAATAAGAAATGTTCTTAATAATAGTGAAGAAATTTCAACTTTAGCCATGCAAACTGACTTAAAACTAAAATACGAAGATGGAATTACTTTTGTTTTTGCCAATGGCAAAAATATAACTGGAGAAATAAGATCAGTAGAAGTAAATAATAATGTAAGTATTGTTAGTAAAATTGACGGAGTTAGAAAAGCTTTAGTTTCAAAGCAAAAAGAAATGGGCAATCTTGGTTGCGGAATTGTAATGGAAGGTAGAGATATTGCTTCTGTTGTGTTTCCAAATGCCGATGTAAAAATTTTTTTAACTGCGTCTATAAATCAAAGAGCTGAACGAAGATTGAAAGAGTTTTCTGAGAAAGGTATTGATGTAAATAAAACTGATATAGAAGAAAATATTTCAATGAGAGATAATTTGGATTCCACAAGAGAACTAAGTCCTCTTGTAAAAGCAAAAGATGCTTTTGAGATAGATACATCAAACATTACTATTGATGAGCAAGTTGAAAAAATTTTAACTATTGTAAATAAAATAGCTGGTAATAAAACTTAAAATTAGATTTTTAAAAGCCAAACTAAATTATATGTTTAACTAAACCCTGTGTTTTTTACTTTTTTGGCTTTAGGTAATAAATACAGAAAAATATTTTAATTAAGGAGGACAAATGTCCGAAGAGAAAAAAGTAGTGATTGAACAAACTGTGAATGCCGATGATTATGATAAAGCGAAAAAAAACTTTAATGATGATGAATATTCACAAGAAGAATTTAATACCCTTGCTCAACTTTATTTAGATTCATTTAAAGATGTAAAAGAAGGTGAACTAGTAAAAGCAAAGATTATCCAAATTGTTGGTGATCAAGTTATACTTGATGTAGGATTTAAATCTGAAGGAAGTATCTCTAAAAATGAATTTGCAAACAAAGATGGTATTAAAGTTGGAGACGAAGTTGAGGTAGTTCTTGAAAGCGTCGAAGACAAAGACGGTAACTTAGTTTTAAGCAAAGAACGAGCTGACTTTTTAAGAATCTGGGATAAAGTCATGCATTCTTATGAAACCAAAGAAGTGCTTCAAGGAACAATATTAAAAAGAATTAAAGGTGGAATGGTTGTTGATTTGATGGGAATGGAAGCATTCTTACCAGGCTCTCAAATTGATATAAGACCAATTAGAGATTTTGATGCATTTGTTGGACAAACGATGGATTTTGTTGTTGTAAAAGTTAACATTCCAACAGAAAATGTTGTTGTTTCTCATAAAATTCTAGTTGAAGAAGAAATGTCAGGACAAAAAGATTCAATTATTAATAGTTTGGAAAAAGGACAAATACTTGAAGGAGTTGTTAAAGCAATTACAAACTTTGGTGTGTTTGTTGATCTTGGAGGAGTTGATGGACTAGTTCATATAACAGATCTTAGCTGGGGTAGAATAAATCATCCAAATGAAGTTGTTAAACTTGATGAAACAATAAAAGTTGTTGTCACTGATTTTGATGAAGAGAAAAAAAGAATTTCTCTTAGTTTAAAAAAATTATTACCTCATCCTTGGGAACAAATTGATGAAAAATTGAACATAGGTGATAAAGTATCAGGAAGAGTTGTTTCTTTAACTGATTACGGTGCATTTATTGAAATTGATAAAGGTATTGAGGGATTAATTCATAACTCAGAAATGAGTTGGACTCAGCATATTAAACACCCTTCACAAATGGTTTCTATGGGACAGGTTATTGAAGCTGTAGTTTTAAGTTTGGACAAAGAAGAAAAGAAAATTTCGCTGGGTATAAAACAGTTAGAACCGGATCCCTGGCAGTCACTTATGGAAAAATATCCTGTTAATTCTCAACATAAAGGTACTGCAAGAAATCTTACAAACTTTGGTGTATTCGTAGAACTTGAACCTGGTGTTGATGGTTTAGTTCATATTTCTGACCTATCGTGGACAAAAAAGGTTCGTCATCCCGGAGAAATTATTAAAAAAGGTGAACAACTTGATGTATTAGTTTTAGATGTAGATGTTGAATCAAGAAAAATTTCTTTAGGTCACAAACAAATTCAAGAAAACCCTTGGGATAAATTTGAATCAATATATAAACCTGGTTTTGAAACCATTGGTAAAGTTGTAAGAATTATTGATAAAGGTATTATTGTTGAATTACCTGATGAAGTTGACGGTTTCATTCCATCTTCACATTTGTCTCCCTCTAAGATTAAAAATGTAGCCAATCATTTTCCTATGGAAGAATCTTTACCAATGAAAGTAATAGAATTTGATAAAGAGAATAAAAAAATAGTGTTAAGTATATTGAATGCTATTAAAGAAAAAAGTGAAAATGAAATTCAAGAATATTTAACTGCACATAAATTAGATCGTGTTACTGTTGAATCAATTAAAAATACTGATGCACCTTCAATTGAACCTTCTGATTTTCAGATTTTTGAAACAAAAGAAGAACCTTCTAAATCTGAAGGATAAACAATATTCTTAAAGTATTGAAAATAAAAAATCCGGCAAATGCCGGATTTTTTTTATACCTATTTCCAATTCTTTTATCTATTATTTCATCAAGATCATTTTGTTTACTTTTACAAAATTATCTGTTTGTAATTTATAGAAATATATTCCGGATGCATTTCCCTTTGCATCCCAATTAAAAGTATAAGTACCTGCATTCATAACTTGATTTACAAGTTGTGTTACTTCTCTTCCCAATATATCATAAACTAATAATTTAACATTAGTTTGTTCAGGTATTGAGAATTTAATCCTGGTTGATGGATTAAATGGGTTGGGATAATTTTGTGAGAGTACATAATCTTGAGGAATTGAAGTGTTGATCAATTCTATTCCTGTTGTTCCATCTAATTTACTTATAGATGAAGCTAAAATAGAATATGCAAAAGCTGGATTGTGAACTCCAAAACTTCTATCTTCTTTTACAAATAAATAATTATAAGCTGCTTGAGCAACCACTTTTGTTATAAATGAATCTGTTATAACAACATCTGTAGATCCTACAGGCGGTAATAATTTAGCTAATCTATCAAGCAGACCTTGAATTTCAATTTGCATTCCTTCTGTAGTTCCATTGTTATCTAAATCTGCATTACCATTAACATAAAATTTCTTATCTGAGAATTTAGCACCGAAACTTGCGTGACATCCTGTTTGTGCACAAGCTGTAACATTATCAACTCCTGTTTTT
>PFVA01000098.1 GCA_002790365.1 Ignavibacteriales bacterium CG_4_9_14_3_um_filter_30_11 | reverse complement strand
GCAATAATTATTGCAATAACAATAAGGGTTACTTTAAGTCTGAGAGATGTAAGACCAATACCCATAATTTATCTTAATTTGGTTTGTAATTATCTGTAAAGAAAGTTTGCTTTCTTTTAGGTCCAACAGAAATAATGCCGAATTTAGTTTCAGATTTTTCAGAAATAAAATTTAAATATTCTTTTGTTGCTTTAGGCAATTCTGAATATGACTTACATTCTGTAATATCTTTATTCCATCCTTCACAAGATTCATAAACGGGAACGACTTTATTTAATTGTTCAATATTAGTAGGGAAAGAGTTTAATAGTTTACCGTCAACTTTATACCCGACACAAACTTTTATTTTATCAAATCCGTTGAGCACATCTAGTTTTGTTAGTGCTGCAAAAGTAGTATCATTTATCATTGTGGAATATTTTACTAGTGGAGCATCAAACCAACCACATCTTCTTGGTCTACCTGTTGTGGCACCAAACTCAGCGCCTATTTTTCTTAATTTTTCTCCATCTTCATCAAGTAATTCAGTTGGGAAGGGACCCTCTCCAACACGAGTTGTGTAAGCTTTCACTATTCCAATTACAGAATTAATCTTTGTCGGTGCAACACCAGTACCCGTACACGCCCCGCCTGAAGTAGGGTTAGAAGAAGTTACAAATGGATAAGTTCCATGGTCAACATCAAGCAATGCACCCTGTGCACCTTCTAACAAAACTGATTTTCCTTCAGCAATTGAAGTATTTAAAAAAGTAGGTACATCTTTAATATATCTGTCAATAATTTCATCAAACTCCATATACTGAGCAACAATTTCATTAACATTTAATTCTTCTTGTTCATATACTTTTTTAATTATGTTGTTTTTCTCTTTTAGATTATTTCTAATTTTTTCTTCTAAAATTTTCTTATCCAAAAGATCAACAATTCTAATTCCTTTCCTGGCATATTTATCAATATAACAGGGTCCGATTCCTCTGCCTGTAGTTCCAATTTTTGTTGAACCTTGTTCGCTTATATTATCCAATAATTTATGGTAAGGCATTATTAAATGCGCATTTTGACTTATAAATAATCTGCCGTCAACTTTTATATTATTTTCTTCTAAAAATCTTATTTCTTTTAATAAAGCGGTTGGATCTATAACAACACCATTACCAATAACACAAATTACATTTTCTCTTAAAATACCCGATGGAATAAGATGAAGAATATATTCATCATTTCCTATTTTAACGGTGTGTCCGGCGTTTGCACCACCTTGGTAACGGGCAACAATATCAAAGTTTTCACTTAAAATATCTACAATTTTACCTTTCCCTTCGTCTCCCCATTGAGAGCCGACTAAAACAGAAACTCCCATTTATCTTTTAATCTCCTTTTTTACTTTTTGGACAAAATAAAACTCCGAATGAAATATCCGGAGTTATTAAAAAATGGTTATAAAATTAAAAACTATTTGCCGTAGCTGGTAACTGCTTCATCAACTGTTTTGAATGATTCGAAAATAGTTATAAGCTTAGTGATAATAAGTAAACTTTCTATTTTATCTGTTGTTCCGGCTAACTTTAAATTA
>PFVA01000075.1 GCA_002790365.1 Ignavibacteriales bacterium CG_4_9_14_3_um_filter_30_11 | reverse complement strand
TCATTTTCTTTTGTTGCTTTAATTTCTACACAATCACCTGCAGAATAAACATTAGGAATGTTTGTTTCTAAATAATCGTTTACAAGTATGCCCATACCTGTTTCTATTTTTGAATCTTTTACAACATCAATATTTGGGTGAACACCCGGAGTTAGTCCAACAAATTCACATTCAATTTCATTACCGTTGTCTGTTCTAACAGCACAAACTCTTCCATTTTCACCTGCTAAAATTTCTTTTAAGTTTGAATTTAAGATTAGGTCAAAACCATGAGTAAGTATTTCTTTGCAAATTAATTCAGAATCTTCATTAGGTAAAATATTATTCCAATAAAGTTCTTCTCTAATTAAAAAAGTAACATGAATATTTCTTGAGTGAAGCATTTCTGCAAGTTCTATTCCTATTAATCCCCCTCCGACAATTACTGCATGTTTAATATTTTTTGTATTCTCTTCAAGTAGATCAAGATCTTGTTTGGAAAATAAACCCTGAACTCCTGGAAGATCTTGTCCAGGCCATCCAAATTTATTTGAATGAGATCCAGTTGCTACAACAAGTTTATTGTATGAAATCTTTTCTCCGTTATTTAGAGATAAAGAATTATTGTCAGTATCAATTTTATCTACATGTGCATAGATCAAATCAATTTTATTTTTTTCCCAAAACCAATTTTCATAAGGTTTTGTATCTTCAAATCTCATATGACCCATATATATATACATTAAAGCAGTTCTGGAGTAGAAATATTTTGTTTCACTAGAAATCACAGTGATTTTCATATCGCTTTGTTTTCTTACATTTTTGGCAGTTGTTATTCCCGCAATTCCGTTACCAATTATTACAAGATGTTCCATTTAAACTCAACTCATAAAATAAATTTAAATAAATATAAAATAATTTAAATATAAATAGTGTCTTTCTATTTACATATTAAGAGTAAATAAAGAGATACTAAATTAAATACTATTTTCTCACTTTAAAAACTGAATCAATTACTGTTCCGTCAACCCATTTAATTATAGCAACAACTTTGTTTTTATCTACTTTAGGTTTTTCAGGAGAACTTCCGCAAATTTTATCGACTTCTACTTTTAACTCTTTAATAGTTTTTATAGGCATGTTTGATTTTTTTACTTTTTGTATTAGATCTTTTCTTTTGGGATTTATTGCAATTCCTCTTTCTGTAATAATTACATCTATAAGTTCACCTGGTCCGCATAGGGTGGTAACTTCATCTATAATTACTGGAATTCTATCTCTAAAAGAAGGGATTGCGAGAATTGTACATTTAGAATAAAGACAGTTTTGCCAACCACCAATGCCGTGTAGCAAGTAACCATCTGAATGACTAACAACATTAGCATTAAAATTTATATCAACTTCAGTTGCACCCAATACTGCTACATCTACCATTGAAGCAAAATTACCTTTACCGTGGAAATTATAACTTGTAAAAGGGCTGGTATTAACATGGTTTGGATTTTCTCTCATACTTCTAACACCTTCCAAATCAAAAGTTTGTCCATCAAGAATGTAATCAGTTAATCCTTCTTCTAAAGTTTCAACTAAATATTTTGTACTTCCACCACGCATAAATCTTGCTTTAACATTTTTCTTTTTC
>PFVA01000062.1 GCA_002790365.1 Ignavibacteriales bacterium CG_4_9_14_3_um_filter_30_11 | reverse complement strand
TAAGGTATCCCCCCCGATTTATCGGGGCTAAAGACTCCTCGAAGATTACGAGGTTGATAGGCTGCAAGTGTAAGTATAGTAATGTATTCAGCTGAGCAGTACTAATAGGTCGTGAGGCTTAACCATTAAATTTTTATTTACAGATTTATGGATTCTTAAGATTTGGCTCTACTCTTTCATCTTTCATTTTTTTTTATTTTTTTAATTTTGGTGACTATAGCCAGGGTGTTACACCTCTTCCCATTCCGAACAGAGAAGTTAAGCCCCTGCACGCCGATGGTACTGCATGGGTAACTGTGTGGAAGAGTAGGTAGTCGCCATTTTTTATTTTAAAAATAAACTTATTTCAAATATTCAAACCTTTAAATTTTCATTTCGTTAATCGATATTCAAAATTATTTAACCAATTAATTGTAAATTTATATCTCTAATTATTTTGATATATAATTGCTACAAAAAATATTTTACAGCTTTTGAATAAAGTAGATACTAAATTACAATGCTTTCATTGTGGCTTGGACTGTGACGATGTTTCCATCTCTCTTGGAGAAAAATATTTTTGTTGCAACGGTTGCAAATCGGTTTACCAGCTTTTAAATAATAACGAATTATATGTTTATTACGACATCTCGACAAACCCAGGTATTAAACCTCAATTTACACACTCTGAAAAATTTAAATTTTTAGAAGATAAAAATCTTTCCGATAAACTTTTAGAATTTAAGGAAGATAAATATTCTATAGTTAATTTTTATATCCCTTCAATTCACTGCAGTTCCTGTATTTGGCTTTTGGAAAATTTAGATAAATTAAATCCTTCAATTATTCAATCCTTTGTTAATTTTTTGAAGAAAGAAGTAAAGATCAGATTTTTATCAAATGGAATTTTATTAAAAGAACTTGTAGAACTTTTAACTTCAATTGGTTATGAACCAACAATCAATTTGGAAAGTGAAGAAAAAAACAGGAAAAAAAAATCCTACAAAAATTTATTGCTTAAAATCGGTATTTCCGGATTTTGCTTCGGTAATATTATGCTTTTCAGTTTTCCAAGTTATCTGGGGATTGATTCCTCAAACAGCATTTATATAAATCTTTTCAACTATTTAAATTTAGTTCTAGCTATCCCTGTATTTTTTTATGCAGCACAAGATTATCTTATCTCTGCTTATAAAGCCATAAAAAATAAATTCATAAATATTGATATTCCGCTTGCTTTGGGGATTACGGTTTTGTTTTTGAGAAGTATTGTTGATGTTACAATTTTTTCTACTCATGGATATTTTGATTCACTTTCAGGGCTTGTTTTCTTTTTACTTATAGGAAAATATATTCAACAGAAAACTTATGATTCAATAAATTTTGAAAGAAATTACAAATCCTTTTTTCCAATCTCTTCAATAGTTATAAAAGATGGAATTAAAAAACACATACCCATTGAAGAATTAAAAGCAGGTGATAGAATAATTGTTAGGAACGATGAACTTATTCCAGCTGATTCTATTTTGTTTAATGGAACAGGGTATATTGATTACAGCTTTGTTACAGGTGAATCGCAAACGGTTCCAAAAGTCTCCGGTGAATTAGTTTATGCCGGTGGTAAACAAAAGGGAAACACAATTGAACTTGAAATAATTAAAGAAGTATCACAAAGTTATTTGACTCAATTATGGAATGATGATTTATTCAAGAAAAACGATAAAAATTCTTTTAATACTATCACAAATATTATAAGTAAGTATTTTATTTTAAGTATTATTTTAATTGCGGTAGCTTCTACCATATTTTGGCTTTTTATAGATAGCTCAGTAGCATTAAAAGTATTTACTTCTGTTTTGATAGTTGCTTGCCCATGCGCATTAGCATTATCTGCACCATTTACACTTGGTAACACACAGAGAATTTTTGGACATAACGGTTTTTATGTTAAAGATAATACAGTTGTAGAGAAAATTCATAGCATAGATACGATTGTTTTTGATAAAACCGGGACATTAACAATACCTGAAAAAAGTAGTATAAAATTTGTGGGAGAAAAACTAAATCCTTTTTATTCTGAGATGGTGAAATCTCTTATTTCTCATTCCACGCATCCATTAAGTCAATCAATTTATAAAAGTATTGATACAAAAGGTCAATTAGATGTAAAAAATTATGATGAACAAATTGGGTTGGGAATCAGGGGTGAAATTTTAGGGAACATAATAAAGATAGGATCAGAAAAATTTATGGTTATAAATGACGAGATAAATAAATTTAAAGAGACTGAAATTACTAATTCTGAAAGCAGGGTTTTTTTGTCTATAAATAAAAAAGTCCTAGGATATTTCAGAATTCAAAATGTTTATAGAGAAGGGATTAATCAATTAGTAAAAAACATTGGAAACAAGTATGATATGATCATTCTTTCAGGAGATAATAACAGTGAAGAAAAAGAACTAAAAAATATATTTGGTGATCCAACAATATTATTGTTCAACCAAAGTCAGCAACAAAAATTAGATTTTATAAAAACTTTACAAAAAAAAGGAAAAAAAGTTTTAATGGTTGGTGATGGTCTAAATGACTCAGGAGCTTTAAAACAAAGCGATGTTGGTGTCTCGGTATCTGAAAAAACCACCAATTTCTTTCCGGCCTGTGACGGACTATTAAATGCAAATGTTTTGTCTGAGCTTTCAAAATTTATTAAATTTTCGAAGACAAGTAATAAGATTATTATATTAAGTTTTATAATTTCATTTCTTTATAATGTTGTCGGTTTGGGGTTTGCTGTTCAGGGTCTTTTGTCACCTTTAATAGCAGCGGTTCTTATGCCAATTAGTTCAATTTCTGTAGTTTTGTTTGCAACAATTTCTACAAATTTATTAGCTAAAAAAAGAGGCTTAAAATTTCTGTCATTGTAATATTAATTGCATTAAGTCTGCTTATTGCAGGTGGGTTTTTAACTGCATTTATCTGGGCAGTTAAAAGCGGTCAATTTGAAGATACACACACTCCTTCTATCCGTATTTTATTTGAAAATAAAAAGCGTAAAAAAAATATCATTAAAAAAACAGACTCATAGCTTGGAGGATAATCTATGGAACTGGAAAGATTCAGTTATGATAATAAAATAGTTAGAAATTTTGGTTTTGCCACAATGCTTTGGGGAATTGTTGGAATGCTGGTAGGATTAATTATCGCATCCCAACTTTTTTACCCGGCACTAAATTTAAACCTGCAGTACACAACATTTGGACGATTACGGCCTTTGCATACTAATGCTGTAATATTTGCCTTTGTCGGCAATGCAATTTTTATGGGGCTTTACTATTCGCTTCAAAGATTATGTAAGGCTAGAATGTTCAGTGACAAACTTAGCAAAATACATTTTTGGGGTTGGCAATTAATTATTGTTGCTGCTGCAATTACACTAGTGATGGGTTTTACTACAAGTAAAGAATATGCTGAATTAGAATGGCCTATAGATTTAGGTATTACTTTGGTTTGGGTTATATTCGGTATTAATATGTTTGGTACGATATTAAAAAGAAGAGAACAACATCTTTATGTTGCTATTTGGTTTTTTATAGCAACCTGGGTAACTGTTGCTGTTCTTCATATTGTAAATTCAATTGAAGTTCCGGTTAGTTTTTTAAAAAGTTATCCGATTTATGCCGGTGTACAGGATGCGCTTGTGCAATGGTGGTACGGTCACAATGCAGTAGCATTTTTTCTTACAACACCTTATTTGGGTTTGATGTATTATTTCTTACCCAAAGCAGCTAACAGACCAATTTACTCTTACAAATTATCTATCCTTCATTTTTGGGCATTGATCTTTATTTATATCTGGGCTGGTCCACATCATTTGCTTTATACCGCATTACCTGATTGGGCACAGACTTTGGGTGTTATTTTTTCAGTTATGCTTATTGCACCATCCTGGGGCGGTATGCTAAACGGACTTTTAACTTTGCGCGGTGCCTGGGATAAAGTAAGAGAAGAACCGGTGCTCAAGTTTATGGTTGTTGCTGTTACCGCTTATGGCATGTCTACTTTTGAAGGACCGATGATGGCGTTAAAAAATGTAAATGCTATAGCTCATTACACTGACTGGATAATTGCACATGTTCACATAGGCGGTTTGGCTTGGAATGGATTTTTAACATTTGGTGTTTTATACTGGTTAATACCTAAACTTTACAAAACTGAGTTATTCTCTAAAAAACTTGCCAATGTACATTTCTGGATAGGTACTTTGGGGATTGTATTTTATGCTTCAGCAATGTATTGGTCTGGTATTGCTCAATCTTTGATGTGGAAAGAATTTACAGATCTTGGTGTATTACAATATCCAAATTTTTTAGAGACCACTTTACAAATTATTCCAATGTATATAATTAGAGCATTTGGCGGATTGCTTTATTTATCAGGTTCAATAATTATGGTTTATAATTTAGTAAAAACTGCCAAAGCCGGTAAATTTGTTTCAAGTGAAGAAACAGAAGCTTCAGCAATGATAAGAACAAAAGATCGTTTCAAAAAAGGAATCAGGCATCGTTTTTTGGAAAGCAAACCAATATTATTTTTAACCCTGGCAACAGCAGCTATTTTAGTTGGTACTTTAGTTGAATTTATCCCAACATTTTTAGTTAAATCAAATATACCTACAATTGCAAATGTTAAACCATATTCACCATTAGAATTACAGGGCAGGGATATTTACATAAGAGAAGGTTGTGTTGGATGCCACTCACAAATGATAAGACCGTTCAGGTCTGAAACTGAGAGATATGGTGAATATTCAAAAGCCGGTGAATTTGTTTATGACCATCCTTTCCTATGGGGTTCAAAAAGAACTGGACCTGACTTGCAAAGAATTGGAGATAAATATCCAAATATTTGGCATTATATGCATATGGAAGATCCGACATCTATGTCGCCCGGCTCTATCATGCCGCATTATCCATTGCTTTTAAGTCAGAAGCTGGATATTTCCACAACCCCAAAAAAAATAGAAGTTATGAGGAGTTTGGGAGTTCCATATCCTGATGGTTATGAAAATATTGCAAATAAAGATTTGAAGAAACAAGCAGATGAAATTGCAAAAAATTTAAATGAAAACGGAATTGCAACTTCAAGTGAAAAAGAAATTATTGCATTAATTGCGTATCTGCAAAGAATGGGTACTGATATTAAAGTTAAAAATGTAATTGGAAAATAGGGAGAAGATATGTTCAGCAATTATTTAAAAACAATTGAAGGAATTGGAATTTATCCTCTGTTTTCTCTTTTGGTATTTTTTATCTTTTTTGTAATAATGATAGTATGGGTAGTAAAGGTTGATAAAAAATATATTGATAAAATGAGTAATCTTCCTTTAGACTTACAAAGCGGAAATAATTTAACATCCAATAAAATTATAAATGAAAATTATGTTGAGGACAGAAATGAAATTAATTAAATATTTTTCAAAGAAATTATTGTTCGGTTTAATATTCTTTATACTTAGCCCTGTATTTATTTCAGTTTTTGCACAGGGTGTAACTGAAAGTGGTGAAATTGGAGAAGGTTATTATAATTTTATAATTTTTTTATTTGTTCTTTTGGTTGCTGTAGTTTTTGCTTTATTATTTGTTTTCGGGATGAAAGAAGTTTCTGTTGAAGAAGAAGATTTTTTACTGAAAACAGTAAAAGCCCCTAATAAATATTTACAAAAACTAAATCAGATCTTAACTCGTCCAACTCCAATTGAAAAAGAATCTGATATATTATTAGATCACGAATATGACGGTATAAGAGAACTTAACAACAGGATACCACCCTGGTTTAATTATTTATTTATTGCAACAATTATTTTTTCTATAATATATTTCTTTGATTATGAGATATTTGAATCTAGTCCTTCACAAATACAAGAATACAATATTGAAATACAAACAGCTACTTTACAAAAAGAAGAATTATTGAAAACCGGAAGTTTATTAGATGAGAACTCTGTAACAGTTTTAAATGATTTAGCTTCACTAAATAATGGTAAAGAAATATTTACAATCAATTGTGTCGCCTGTCATAGACCGGATGCAGGGGGGTTGGTTGGACCTAATTTAACTGATGATTACTGGATACACGGCAACGGTATAAAAAACATATTTAGAACAATTACAAACGGAGTACCTGAGAAAGGGATGATAAGCTGGAAATCACAACTCAATCCTAAACAAATACAGGAAGTCAGCAGTTATATAATTTCATTATATGGTACAAATCCCGTAAATCCAAAACCACCACAAGGGGAAAAATACAGCGGTGAGTAATGATAAATCTAGGCATGAGGATTTTAGAGATTCACTATCTACTATAAATGAAAAGGGGGAAAGAAATTGGATATACCCAAAAAAACCCTCAGGTAAGTTTTATACTGCACGAAACTATGTAAGTTTTTTCTTATTGCTTATTTTATTTATCACTCCCTTTATAAAAATAAAGGGACATCCAATTATTCTGTTTAATTTTTTAAATAGAAATTTTATTTTGTTTGTCATTCCATTTGGGCCTCACGATTTTCATTTATTTGTTCTTGCAATGATAACCATTATTGTTTTTATTATTTTGTTCACGGTTGTGTTTGGCAGAATATTTTGCGGATGGGCCTGCCCGCAAACTATTTTTATGGAAATGGTATTCAGAAAAATTGAATACTGGATAGAAGGCAGTGCAAAGCAGCAAAAGATTTTGAACCTGCAGAGTTGGAATGTAAATAAAATTTTAAAAAAATTTTCTAAGTATACAATATTTTATGCAACCGCATTTTTAATATCTAATATTTTCTTATCCTACATTATTGGAATAGATGAGCTGATTAAAATAATCTCAGACCCACCATCAGAACATATAAAAGGTCTAATTGGAATAATTGCATTTTCGGGAGTTTTTTATTGGGTATTTGCATCTTTCAGAGAGCAGGTTTGCACAATGGTTTGTCCTTACGGAAGATTACAGGGCGTTCTATTGGATAGAGATTCAATTGTTATTACTTATGATAATAAACGAGGAGAACCAAGAGGAAAAATTAAAAAGGAAGAAAAACAAACAGATAAAGGTGATTGCATTGATTGTCATCTTTGTGTGGATGTATGCCCTACCGGAATAGATATAAGAAACGGAATTCAACTTGAGTGTGTAAACTGTACTGCTTGTATTGATGCCTGTGATTATGTTATGGTAAAAATAAATAAACCTAAAGGATTAATTAAATACGATTCAATAAACGGTGTAGAAGAAAATAAGGGATTTAAATTTACGGCAAGAATGAAAAGCTATACTTTGCTTTTAGTTTTACTTATTTCAGTACTTGGTTATCTTTTATCAGCAAGGACAGATTACAGCATAAATATTTTAAGAACTCCGGGGTTTATGTTCCAAGAACAAGATAATAATATGGTCAGCAATATTTATGATTTGAATATTGTAAATAAAACCTTTAAAACTTTACCTTTTAGTGTTAAATTAGTAAATATAAAAGGATCTGTTAAAATTATAGGCAGTAAAAAAGATCTGGAACCACAGGAAAACTATGATTCAAAATTACTTGTAATAATACCCAAAGATGAAATAAATAAAATTAATACTCCTATTAAAATTAGTGTATATACGGGAAATAAATTAATAAAGGAGCTTAATACATCATTTTTAGCTTCATTAAAAAAAGATTAAAAAATTACAACTATAATTTATAATTTATACCTATCCTAAAAGGAATACTTGTTATTTTGTTTTCAGTAAAACCAATTAAGTATTGTACATCCATAAACATACCGATTTTTGAACCGAAATCGATGTCAATGCCTGCACCAAAATTTGATGAGAAAGCATATTCATTAACATTAAATAGCTTGGTAACATTACCAATACTATCCATCACTTTTGAATCATCATTACCCATGACAAAATAACCCAAACCTGCTATAATGTATGGGGTGATCATTTTAGATACTGGGATATTATATTTAATATTACCGTAAATATTAAATTTATGGAGAGAACCCCCAACTATTCTTA
>PFVA01000041.1 GCA_002790365.1 Ignavibacteriales bacterium CG_4_9_14_3_um_filter_30_11 | reverse complement strand
ACATATTTTATGACATTCGGATTTAAAGTCCCTAATATTTCATCAGGAAATAAAACTTATTTGGCTGCTATGTTTGCTTTAATCGCGGCATTAGGATTTAGTTCATCAACAGTGCTTAGTAAACGCGCATTAAAGAATGTTAGTTTTGAACTTGGCACATATTTACGATTTGCAATTACAGCAGTAATAATGCTTATAATTGTTTTAGTTTCAGGTAATATGACAAGTCTTGCAAATATATCGAATGTTCAAATCTCTGTTTTTCTACTAATTGCTTTTACAACCGGCGGACCGGCAATCTTTCTATACTATTTTGGACTTAAAAATATTACAGCCTCTGTCGCTTCTATTTGTGAATTGGCTTTTCCGTTAACAGCAATAACACTTGAATTTATAATTCGTGATAATATACTTGGTCCGGTTCAGTGGGTGGGCGCTTTTATTTTACTTTTCAGTATTCTTAGGGTTACAAATATTCGAGCGGAAAAAGCAGATATCCCAAGTATAATCTAATGTACAATTGTAAGTTTTTGAATTTGTGTTTTTACTTCCCCGCTTTTTGATGTAATTATTTTGTATAAATATACTCCATTGGCAAGCAAGTCCCCGTCCTCATCTCTTCCATCCCAGTTGATTCTGTTAAAATCATAATTTAATTCGGAAGATTTTAAATCAAACTGTTTTACCAATCTGCCTGCTATCGTAAATATCTTTATTTTCAATTCTTCGGGTATTGCAGTTAACTTAAAAGTAAAATAAGTAGTTGAAGAAAAAGGATTTGGGTAATTGTAAACATTTAATAATTGTAGGCTATTTGTAACTGTAAAATTATATTCTACAGTAGTTTCATTAGCAAAAGGAGTTGTATTGCTTTTCCCTGTTACTTTTAAAGAATAATTTCCATCATTTAAATGCGGTTTATATGTTAACACAAATTTTGGATTATTAGGATTTAAGGAATAATTTATTTTATCAACATTATTTGAAAAATAAATCGGTTTATTATTTAAAGTTATTGTAACCACGGAAGTATCATTTATAGGTGACGAAGAATTACTTAGTAATTCTATTTTAATCTCAGGATCAGCAGAGACAAAATCATTATTAATTATCTGCAAACCATCAAAAGTTATATTTAATTCCGGTTTAGCACTGTCTGCTTTTATTATATAATTTAATGAATATAAATTATTATCCTTAAATATTTCATTTATTAAATTATCTTTATCTACATAAATTAAAATCGTATGCTGTCCTAATTTAACTCCGGCTGTGTAATTTACTGTCACAGAATTACTTTTTGATTTTGAAATATTTATTTGTGTATTGAAAACATCTGTCAAAATTCCATCTGAAGATTTGTCCACTATATTAATATTTACAGAATCAGCATCAGAATAACCAGCGTTAAAAAAGCTAAAATTGGAATTAATATTTTCGCCTGCACTTATGCTGTCCGCATTAAAATCAACAGTCTGAAAATTTAAACCCAGCTCAGATAACTTACCATAATTTATTTCCAATTTATTTAATTCAGGCGAAGGTAATCCATTTGAGGAGTTAAAAATTACATTCATTTTAATTTGCGGATATGTTTTCGCATCTATACCGCTTAGGTCAGCATTGCCGTTTATGATTTGTAAAACTGATAATGTATCTGCACCGCCAGTATTTTTAATTCCGATTGGTTGCAAATTTAAAGATGTACCCGCAGGGAGATTTTCATCAATATTGATGTTGTTCCATTTGGTTACCGGGCCTAAAATTGGAGTAACCAAATTTCCTGAATTAAATCTGATTTCAATTGTTGTATCCACAATAGCTTTCCCTTCAAATGTTCTTGTAAATGATTCCGGAACAGAACCTATTGCTGATCCTTTTCTTCCAATCATTGCCCAAGAATTTCTAAAGGCTAAACTGTCAATGTAAATGCTACCAAATTCTTTAATTTTATTTTTTAATACAGTAGTAAGATTTTGACTTCCCTCATCTTTTACACCGAATAAAACCAAATATGAATTATCCAAAGTGTCTAAAAGATTTATATAGTCATTTACTAGGCCGGCATTACCGAATATATCAAAGTGATAATCACCAACATAATTAAGTCCATCATTTTTGAATACAGCTATAAAATGACCTCTTTCTGTATTTGATGTTACATAATCCTGGTTATTTTTTTCTATTGAAATTGCATTGCCGTCGTTGAGGCCCGCCGATACTATATTAAATTTAACATTAGATGAATCTAGCTGGAGATTAGAACTTGAAAATTTAATATTATGAAATTGAGAATTATTAAAACTAATGCTGTCATGAAATAAATAATTATTTTTATCACCTATAAAAAATGTGTTTGTACTTCCAAAAGTATTACTACCTCCTATTTTTGATCTTAGCCAAACTCTCTTATTATTAATATATTGTTTTAAATTAAATTCTGTAAAAAAAATATCAAAAGGGGTTGTAACGAATTGAAAATTATTAAATTCTGAATTATCGGATAATTCAATTTCAAGATTATTTGCTTTGGGGTCATTTGTCGGATTTAAAAATCTAAGCGTTCCATCTATTTGATTGTATGAATTACTTGTAAGCAAGGCACGGATAGATGCACTTGCAACATTAATATCAAAAGTTATAGTATTATCATTTTCGTTTAATTCATCAACTTCATTATTTACATCTAATGTAAAAGATATAAGATGAACTCCTGCTAAGTTTTGTATTGGGATTTCACTTATTACGCTATCTATATTTAAAGGTAAATTTTTATTGTAAGTATTTTCATAAATAATTGAATCTTTGTATGTATCTGTAATTTTAATTGAGTAAGATTTATTTTCAACATTGCCAAGGTTGTTAAAAACAAATGTGATAGGAAGCAAGTTCTGTGAATCATCAATTGTGGTAGAAATAATTTTCACATCATTTTCAGTAATAGTTAAATTAGGTTTGTGAGGTACTTTAAGTGAAACTATCGGATCACCAAATAAAGTATTACAAAGAACAAATATTTTATTTACTGGATTATTACCGTATTGTTGAATTAAATTTATTTTAGATAAAGTATGTGCCTCGGCTAAACCGGTAACTCCTTCGCTTAATATTTTTGAATAAAATAATTTTGGGAAAAGTGTTGCAGTTGAAGTAAATCCTAAGGAAGAATTTCCATTATAATTTATTGCATCACCATCAGGGCCAGCTATAAATAACTCTGAAAAAGCTTTCACATCAGGTTCTGCAAATTTACCTGTTGAACAACCCCAATCACTTATTAGGGAATTATTTCCGGTAACATTTTTTAATTGTGTCGGACTTGTAATACCATTATCCCATATCTGCGTTCCACTGTGTCCAATATAAGAAATAAATAAACCGCCTTCTCCAATATATTTTTTTACTTCTTCATTACTATAAGGGCCAAAATTTCGAATAGGGTTTGTAATTTTATAAAGATGTCTTACAATCCCGCCAGTTGGTGTTGGTTTTACTATTGATTCATCGACGAAATCGTTTGCGGCTTTAAGTAATGCCAATTCACCTGGATTATTATTCTGCCCGCTGGATAACAATAAATATTTTTTATTAAAATCAGAAAATGGTTTTGAGACATAGTCCTTTAAAATATTAAAATATTTTTCATATTCTTCATTAGAATTTACAGGCAAACGACTAATATTTAATTGAGGAATAACTGCGCCTGTAGTATCCCAAACTGTAAACCAAGCATCAGAGACAGGTTCGCCAAAGGAAGGGACATAATTTATTTGTTCTGGTGCAGAAAAATATTTTGTTTTATTACCATAATAGTCGTAAGTGGCATCTCCAACTAAAAAAACATATTTAGGTTTTGGACTCTGCCAATTTAAATAAGCAGTATGTAAAAAATCTCTAATCGGTTCAGGTGAAAAAAATCCATAATAGAATTGGTCATATATATCAAAAACATTTATGAGTTTTGTGTTAACATTATAATTGGATTTTATAAAAGATAAATATTCGTTTGATTTGGATATGAATTTTGGGTGTGTAATTAATATGTATTCTGCTTGAATATTATTCTCAACTATATCTTCAAACTTCTTTTTGTAATAATATTTTGGTTTTTGAATTTTATTTTCAGCAATTAAAAAATAACTATCTCCATTTTTTACACTATCAGAAAATATAAGATAGTTTTGAGTGGCTGTAAAATTAACTATTCTCTTAAAACCACCACTAAATTTATAAAGGACAATATTGTTTGTATTAATATTATTTACTTTTATCTTTTTTATTCCGTTAATATTTAAATCAGTAATTTTAATTTTTAATGAATCATTTATAGCGTTTAGATATCTGGGATATTCAACCTCATACCAATCATACGCAATTGAATTTAATGCAGCACTTGTTGAGTAAGAAATTGTTTTTAGAGTATTGCTACCGTTACTTAATAAATTAGAATTGAAACCTGCTTCTACAACTTTTTGTTGATATTTATTAAAAGAAGTTGAATCATAAACTGTCGAATTATTATTTATACTCAGGCCTATTTTATGTGAATTAACAAATCCATCACTTGCATAACTCTGCACTTTATAATAAGCTTTTGTAGATAAATTAGGCACTACATCGGAAATAAGAAAATCCCTGTTAGCCGTTCCAACTCCTTGCAGCCCCCAAATCCAGGTCTGGTTAGTCACCCATTCAGGATTTTGTCTATCTACAATATTTGGAATAGAATAATCCAGATAATTATCCTGCTCGTAATGTACAACTTCAGTATAATGATTTAAGGTATCAATGGAAGATTGTTGAGTTCCGAATAAACTATCGATTCTATTTGCCGGTAATAATGGATCCAAGGTAAGCCAATAAATAGCAGTATCAGAATATCTATTTAAATAATTTTTATAAGGCTCTGTACCGGCTGAAATTTCTCTGTAATTATCTCCCCAATTTCTGTATCCAAAAAATTCAATAAAATCATTATCATCAAATACTCCGTCATTTTCTCCTTTCACATAAATAGGTACTGTTTTCCCTTTTAAGATAATATTAAATTTTTGGGGATTGATTGAATTAGCTGAAATATTTTGTCCTATTAAATCCTGTTTAGATATTCTATAAACACCGTCTGCTGAAACTCCCAATTTCAAATAGGTTTCATTAAAATTTATCCAATCAGAAGATGTGATATTATTTTTATCATAATATTTTCTGTCTAACTCAACTGCATATTGTTTGTTCAATATTATTTTTGAATAATTATCATTATTTGTTGTTTCATTTTTTAAAATTAAATTTTCAGGGTTCAATAATTTTAACTCAACTTCCATTTCGTTTAATTCTTCGATTATATCATTATTATTATATCTATATTGATTCACTGTAATCTGCACGCAATAATAATTTCTTATCCATAAATATCCATCCACTTTATAAAGTGGTTCAATATTATTTGATTTTATTTTATCAATTTTAAAATCATAAGCAAAAGAAGAATCGTTAATAGAAGATAAAGCGGGATTTGTTTTGGGTATCCCTTGTATTTTATTTATTTTTTTGGGAATTACATTTACAGTAACTTTTGAATATGCCGGCAATGAAATAAAAAATTCTTTTTTAGGTAAAGAATAACTTCCAGGTTTTGATTCATCAAAAAAATTAATAAACTGTATTCGTTTTAAACCATTTTTAATATTAGTTACATATTCTGTAGGTTTAAGAACAACGCTAAATTTTATTTTATTTTTAGAATAATTATAATTTTTAATTAAATTCTGGGGAAGAATATAAAAGCAATTATATAATAATATTACGATAATTATTCTTTTAAGCATTTAACAAGATGTTATAATGATCCAAAATGAATATTAAATTCCAAAATAGCTTTATTAACATAACTAATGAAAATGAATATTTAAATAGTATTATTTCTTCACTGAATAGTGAACAAATTAATACATTTTTCTATCTGAATTCTTACTCATTCTATCTGGCGGACAAAGATAAAGAATTTAAAAAAGCCTTAAACAATGCTGATTTTGTAATAGCAGATGGTTACAGTGTAGTTTTAATCACAAAGTTACTATATAAAATAAAAATCGAAAAGGTTGTTTTTACATATCTCTTTTTTGATAAAATATCTACTCTACTAGAGGGTAAAAAGATTTTTTTGTTAGGTGGGACACAGAATGTTATTGATAAAGCTTGCGAGAAATTAAAAAATAAATATAAATTAAGTATTGTTGGAAATTCAAATGGATATTTTAATGATAGCGAAAAAATAATAAATTGCATCAATTCATCAAGGGCTGATATACTTATTTGTGGAATGGGTATGCCTAAGAGTGAAATTTGGATTCAAAATAATATTTCTGCTTTGAGGTTAAAATGTGTTTTTAGCGTAGGCGGATTTTTTAATTTTTTGGTAAATGATAAAAAGCAGGCTCCAAATATTTTTTATAATTCAGGTTTTGAATGGATTTACAGACTTATTCAAGAACCCAAAAGACTTTTTAAAAGATACTTGATCGCAAATACATATTTTATATTTCAATTAGTAAAGGCAATATTTACTCACAAAGAGAATAAAAGATCTTTATAACTATTTAAACATATTTTGAATGTAAATTTATCAAGATTTTTAAAATTTATTTCCCCCATTTTTTGCTTTTCTAAACTTGACCTTTCAATAAATAAATTCATAATCTTACTGATTTCATTAGATTCATTTTCAAAAAATATTGCTCCGTCCGAAGATAACAATTCTTTAAATACAGGAATATTTGAGCAAAGTAAAGGTTTTTTAAAATTGGAGGCCTCTAATAAAACAGTTCCAAATGCTTCATAATCACTTGCAAAAACAACTGCTTCACAATTAGCAGTATATTTATATTTCTCTCTTTCAGTAATATATCCCAACAGATGAATGTTGCCATTGGCTTCAACAATTTTTTTATGTTTGTTGCTAAGGTCTTGGTTTCTTATTGTTAATAAAAGTTTATATTTTTTTATTTCTAATTTATCAAAAGCTTCTATCAATAGATCATATCTTTTATTTTTTTCTGCTCTTCCCAAGTAAAGAAAATAATTCTTATAAGTAGGGTCATAAATTATTTCGTTTAAATTATCAGTAATAATATAGTGAGGTATAATAATAATTTTATTTGGATCGATATTAAAATTACTTAGTAAGAAATTTTTTTCTACTTCAGTAAAACAAATAATTTTATCTACTTTTTTAAGTAATTTTTTGGCAATTAGTTTTTTATGTAATGATTTAATGAAGCTAAACTTTTCAGTATGGAAATAAAAATGTGGTGTTAAAATAATTTTTGCTTTTTTATTTTTTGAGACATAATTAATAGCGTAATCGCTAAAATATCTGCCAAATTGATTTACGCTTAAAATATCATAATCACCATCTAAATATTTTTTAATATTAGGAGTAATGTTATAAGGGGTGTATTGATTTATAAATATAACATCTTCTCTGTATAAATTACGATCTCTTTTTTCAGTAGAAAAATTTGTAGAAATAAGATTATAATCGATTCCAAGTTTCTCATAAATCATAAATCTGTCAGCAACAAATTTTTCCAATCCTCCGACTGAGGGATAAAATGATCTTGTCAATTCAAGAATTTTCATAATATTCTAAAATTTCATTTACATTTTTCAATACTTCATCAACAGTTATCTCTGTTAAACAATAAGGTTCTTTATGAATACATCGCCATTCACAGCCGAAGCACTCCATATTGTGATAAAGATATCTAGCTTTAAATGATTCCTTGTAAGGAAAAAATCTTCCAAAATTACCCCCGCCTATTATCGCAATAAAAGGTGTTCCAACTTTTAAAGCAATGTGCGATAATCCAGAATCCAAGCCAATAAATAATTTTACATTCTCAATTTGACCAAAAAGTTCTTTAAAGTTTAATTTTCCTGCACTAATTGAAACACTATCCATCCTAAATTTTTCTAATTTTTTATTTTGATCTAAAGAACCAAGCAATAATACTTTATAAGTATCAGCAAGTTTTGATATTAATTTTTTAAATTTTTCAGTCCCCCAATCTCTATTGTAAGTTGAAGAAAATGGTGCAACTGCTATTTCATATTTATAATTTTTATGATTTTCAATATTCGCTTTTTTAAAACTTGTGCGATTAAATTGATA
>PFVA01000157.1 GCA_002790365.1 Ignavibacteriales bacterium CG_4_9_14_3_um_filter_30_11 | reverse complement strand
GAATTATAAACTGCATAATCTCCGTATCCAAATTCTTTCGGAAGAGAACCGTCTTCATAATTAACTACACCGCCTTCTCTAAATGTAACCCCTGTCAATTTAGTTTCAGGATTATAAAGCGGATAGTCATACCATCTTGTTGTTACTATTTCATTATTAACATCTAATTCAGGATCTCTTTCCGGTTCTTTATAACAAACCAATGTTCTCCCATCATTTTCTATTCTTACCTGCCACCAATAAGTATTGCCACCAAGAACCATGAATTTTCCACCGTTGTTTACAAAATTCTGTACTTGATTTCTTTCCTGTAGAGTAATGTACTCATCATGACCAACATCAATAACAACATCATAATTAGAAAGAAGATTTGAGTTTTGATATATATCCACATTGGTTATATATTCAGCCAATATATTTTCTGAATCCATCCAGTTTATTAATTTCTCTGCCCAATCGTGAAAATCTTTAAGACTGCTTTTTGTAAATGGCCTATCGAAAGAAACTTTATCAGATTTTATTGAGTTTGTTGAATTATAATCATATAAACTTTTTCCGCCAAAATTATTATATGCATTCCAATTATTAACAGTTAATATCACGGCAATTTTTGAAAAGAAACCAAGATTATTATTTTTAACAATAAAAATTACCTCATTACTACTTTCATTATAATTTCCTGTAATTGGAAATGTTGCTCTGTAAACACCGGGTTCCCAATTATTAGGTATTATAAATTCAAAAGATTTATTCCAGTTACATCCATTTTTATATGCATCCGAAGGAATTGATTGAATGCCACCCTGTATATTTGATGAAGTAAAAACTAGACTTGAATTTGTCCCTAATTTGTAAATTTTTAATTGAAAGGCTTGTGATGAAGTAGAGATATAAAATTTTATTGTTTCACCATTAGAAACAGTAAATTTATTAGTATATCCACCTTCGTTTGCTACAACAGCAAAGCTAAAATGGGTAAATAAAAATAAAAGAATAAGAATTGCAAAAATTCTATTTTTAAATAATGTATACATATCCATATATTTATACAATTGATATGCCACATAAATAGCTTAATTTTAGCTATTTAAGAACTATTTAAGTACCAAAATGAGACTGAGATTTATAATACATTCAAAAATGTTACAATCTTAATTATTTATTTTAAATTATTATTTTTTCAATTCTAAGTTAAAAATTAAGTAATTTCCCTCTGTTGAGAAAAATATAAAATGAGATAGATTTTTTCTCCCAACTAAGCTTAAAAATAAGCTATAAAATCACTTTTTTTTAATAAAAGTTTGGTCTATAAATTGTAAGTATAGTTTAACAATTGAAATTTGGTTGCTTTTTGTAGATTGTTTATGTTCAATTTTATTCTTTATCAAATATTATTACAAAAAACAGAGGGAAAAATGTTAAAAAAAATATTTATCTTGACAATTCTTTTCTCAACTCCATTTTTATTTGCTCAATCTACTGATGCAATAAAATATGTTGGAGTAAAAAAATGTGGAATGTGCCATAAAAAAGCTAAAGATGGTGAACAATTAAAAATTTGGAAAAATAGTAAACATGCCCAAGCTTACACAGTTTTAACAACTGAAAAAGCTGATAAAATTGCTATTGAAAAAGGATTTACTACTAAAGCTGTTGAAAC
>PFVA01000176.1 GCA_002790365.1 Ignavibacteriales bacterium CG_4_9_14_3_um_filter_30_11 | reverse complement strand
TTGCCAGGGGTTAATAAAATTTAATTTCGTAATGATAATTATTACCTCCAATTGTTCCTCTTAAAATCATATAGTATATTTCTACATCTAATTAGATATACTTAACATTTTTGGGAATATAATTTTGAAGATACTAGTTTGTAACGACGACGGAATAAGCTCACCAGGTATTTTTGCACTTACTAAAGAATTAAAGAAAATAGCTGATGTTACTGTAATTGCTCCACTAAAAGAACAGAGTGCTGTTGGACACGCAATTACAATGCAAGTTCCTCTAAGAGTAACAGAATACAGAATAAACGGAACATTATTCGGTCTTGCTGTTGACGGAACACCTGCTGACTGTATAAAAATCGGAATAAGAAATTTAATGGACTCACCACCCGATCTTGTTGTTTCCGGTATAAATCATGGCAGTAATACTGCAATAAATATTATTTATTCCGGTACGGTATCTGCAGCTCGTGAGGCTGCAATTATGGATGTACCATCAATGGCTGTTTCCGTAACTAATCACAATGTAAAGGATTTTTCTTTTTCTGCAGAATTAACAAAACAATTAATTGAAAAAATTCCATTTAAGGATTTACCAACCGGAACACTTTTAAATGTAAATATACCGGATCTGTCTAAAGAAGAAATTAATGGAATAAAAATTACAACACAGGGTAAATCAAAATGGGATGATATTTATGAAAAACGAGTTGACCCTTACGGAAAGGATTATTACTGGCTTACTGGCAAACTTTTGCAAATGGATAAAGAAATAGAAACTGATCAAGGTGCAATAAATAAAAAGTATGTTTCTGTTACACCCATTCATTTTGATCTGACCGATTATGAAACTTTTAATAAAATGACTAGTTGGAATATTGAAAATTTATTGAACGGAAAATAAATGAAAATCTATCAGATTGATGCTTTTACAAAAGAACCATTTAATGGAAATTCCGCCGGCGTTACTTTTGGGAATGGAATAACTGATGATATAAAACGAAAAATAGCAAAGGAAATGAATCTTGCTGAAACGGCTTTTTTATCAAAATCAGATAAAGCAGATTTTCGTCTACAATGGTTTACACCTTCAATAGAAGTTGAACTATGCGGTCATGCCACAATTGCATCTCTTCATTTTTTAAAAGAGCATTCTCTCATTAAAAACGGTGAGACAATTACTTTTGATACTAAATCTGGAATTTTAAAATGCAAAATGGAAAATGATAGATATTTTATGCAAATACCTCTTTACAAAATGCAAAAATATTCGGGAGAAAGAGACTCCATTTTATCTGCTTTGGGTATATCAGAAAATATTTTAGCAAAAGAAATCCCCTGGGTTTTGTTAGAGAACACTAATATGTATGTATGTATAAAGAGTTTGAATGAATTGAAAAATGTTTCTCCTAATTTTAAAGAACTTAAAAAGATTTCAGAACGAAATAATAAAATTGGTGGTTTTGCATTATTTACAACTGAGACAATTGAGAAAGATAATTTTACCCATTGCCGTTATTTTGTACCTTATTGGGGAATTGATGAAGATCCGGTTACAGGCTCAGTAAATGGTCCTCTTTTGCCCGTACTTAAATATTTAGGCTTAATTACTGATGAACAAATGTATAATGGATTAACATTTGAGCAAGGTGATTTTATGGAAAGAAGTGGAAGAGTAACTGCAAAATTTTTTCCGCAAGAAAATGAGCTTTATATTTCAGGAGACGCAGTAACTGTAATTAAAGGTGAAATAATATTTTGATAATTACATTGGAAAATATTGAAATCCATTTTTCCGGTAATATTTTTCTTTTTGTTTTAGGTTTTTTAACGGCAGCACTTTTTACATTTTATATATATCGATATACAATTCCAAACATAAGTAAAAGTTATAAAATATTTTTAATCACAATTCGTTCTATTACACTTTTACTCTTATTAATTCTAATATTTGAACCTATTTTAACTTATACAAATAAACTGTTTATTACTCCATCCAACCTAATTTTTGTGGATAACTCCAAATCAATTAGTGTGAACAAAGACAAAGATGAGATTAATTCTTTAATTAATAATTTTGATAAAAAATCAGATTATAAATTATTTACTTTTGGCTCAAAAGCAGAAGCAATAGATAAGGACAGTTTAAGTAAAATCAATTATAAAGAAGCTACAACAAATTTTAATGATATTTTAAAATACATTTCAAATAATTATTCTGAAATATCTTCTTTAACAATAATAAGTGACGGAAATATAACAGATGGTGCTTCACCTTTATATGAAACTGAAAAATATAATTTTCCCATTTATACTATTGGCATTGGAGATACCACCATTGTTAAAGATGTTTTCATAAGTAAAACGAATTTTAATAAATATATCTATGCAAACACTCCAACAATTATTTCTGTTGTTGTAAATAATATTATGCTATCCGGTGAAACTGTTTATGTTAGTTTTTATGAAGATGATAAATTAATTGAAAGGAAAAATATATCACTGTCAAAAGACGGATTAAATAATCTTTCTTTTGATTATTTGCCAAAATTTTTCGGTGAGAAAAAATTAAGAATAAAGATTGACAGTGCAGAAGGTGAAGATAATTTTTTGAACAATGTTAATACTTTTTTTATTAATGTTCTAAAATCTAAAATAAGAATATTACTAATTGCCGGTTCTCCCTCTAATGATCTGTCAATACTAAAGACCTCTCTAAATGGTAATAAAGATTATTTGGTAAAATCACTTACTTACATTTCAGATAATACTTTTTTAGAAAAAGGAAACATCAACAATCTCTTGGATAGTTCTGATATATTTTTCCTAATTGGTTTTCCATCTAGCTCTACCAATACTGATTTTATTGCTAAAATTAAAAACAAAATAAATATTGATAATAAACCGCTTTTATTCATTTTATCAAATAATGTAGATTATGGCAAATTAGAACTAATAAGTGATGAATTACCATTTAACTTGAATAACCCAAACAATAATATTGATGAAGTTATGACCTCAATTGTAAAAGAAGAATTAACAAACCCAATTTTACAAATATCAGACACAGAAATATTAAAACACTGGAATAATTTATCCCCTGTTTTTCAATCTATAACTGAATTTGTTGCAAAACCCGGGACTAAAGTATTATCACAAATAGTTATAAATAATATCACGATTAATAAACCTCTTATCATTTCAAGTAACATTGCCGGTAAAAGATCAATATCAATTCTTGCAAGCAGTATTTGGAGATGGAAATTAATTGGAGATAAATCTGAGAATAATCTATTTGATAAAATTATTTTTAATTGTGTAAAGTGGCTTAATACAAATGATAATGTGAAAAAAGTAATTATTAAGCCCATAAAAAAATTATTTGCATTGAATGAAGATGTAGAATTTACAGCACAAATATATGATGAATCATTAAATCCTATATCTAATGCTGATGTTAATGCTATTGTTAAAGACATAAAAACCAACACCACAACAAATATAATTTTCACCTCCAAAGGTAACGGTTTATATGAAGGTATAATGCAAACAAATGTATCCGGTGATTATTCCTTTATAAGCTCTGCCTTGTTAAATGGTAAAAAATTAGGTGATGACTCAGGTAAATTTAATATTGGGGAAGTAGATCTGGAGTTAACAAATACAAAATTAAATTCAGAGTTACTTAAATCAATAAGTAAAAATACTAACGGAATGTATTTCACAATCTCTGATAAAGAAAAATATATTCAATTAATTAGGGAAAAGAATAAAAATAACAAAACTGAGAAAATAATAAAAAGTGAAATTAGCCTTTGGTCAGATTCTTGGTTTTTAATAATTATAGTTTTATTATTCAGTATTGAGTGGTTCATTAGAAAAAGATTAAATATGATGTAGGTTATTTTTAAGTATGTCAAATAATTTTTTAACAACATTGTTTGATTTTTTCCTCCCACGATTCTGTCCTTCTTGCGAACAAAAACTATTAGTGAAAGAGATATCTATTTGTAATTCTTGTATAAACTCAATAAATATTGCCTCCCAGAAACTTATTGATTTAGAATTCAAAAAAAAATTTCTCGAGAAAGGATTAGTCAACGCATTTACCACACCTTTTATTTTTGAAAAAGAGAAAGAACTACAAAGCATTATACATTCAATTAAATACTCAAATAAATTTAGTGTTGGAATTAAATTAGGAGAAATTGTTGCTGATAAATGTAGAGAAAAAATAAAATCTTGGAATATTGATCTGATAACTCCTGTTCCCCTACATTCATTAAAAAAAGTTAATAGAGGTTATAACCAATCATATTACATAGCAAAAGGTTTGGGAAAATATTTAAATATTAGAGTAAGTCGGAAATTATTAAAAAGAGTAAAATTCACTCAAACACAAACTACTTTAACTTTAGCTGAAAGACAGGTAAATGTAGAAAATGCTTTTAAAATAAGAAAAAAAGGAGTAGCGAAAGGAAAAAATATTTTACTGGTTGATGATGTAATTACAACCGGTGCTACTAGTAATGAATGTGCTAAAGTGTTGTTGGAAAGTGGGGCAAAAAGAATATATGCTTGTTCATCTGCAATTGCTCAGTAATTTACATTTTCTCAGGTGCAGAAACACCTAATATTTGCAAACCGTTTTTGATTACTGTTTTTGTGGCAGTAGCTAAAGCAATTCTAGCTTCGGCTAAATTCTTTTCAGAGCCTAATATTCTGCAGAATGTATAAAATTTATGGAAGTGAGTTGCAAGTTCTTCTAAGTAAGTACATATTCTGTGAGTTTCAAAAAGTCTTGCGCTAAGTTCAATTTCTTCTTTAAATTGTCTTAATTTTTTTATCAGTAGTTTCTCTTCATTCTTAACCAATAGTTCTAAATGATCTGTACTTACTTTTAATTTTTCATCTTTAATCATATTTAATATAGAACAAATTCTAGCATGAGCATACTGTAAATAAAACACAGGATTTTCATCAGATTGTGTTTTTGCAAGGGAAAGATCAAAATTCATATGGGAAGAAACATCACGCATATTAAAAAAATATCTTACCACATCACTGCCAACTTCTTCAGTTAATTCATCTAAAGTTATAAAATTTGCTTTTCGGGTAGACATTTTAACTATTTGACCATTTTCAAGAATAGTCACAAATTGATGAATTATAATCTTTATCTTTTCTGTATTCTTTCCATTCGCTTTTAACCCAGCAAGTACATCAGGGTAAGTTGCATTATGATCAGAACCAAAGAGGTCAACTATAAGATCATATCCCCTTTCAAACTTTGTAATATGATATGCAATGTCAGGCAATCTATATGTAGGTTCACCGGTTGCTTTTACAATAACTTTATCTTGTTCTCCTCCCAATTCTGTAATCTTAAACCAAACAGCCCCATCTTTTTCGTATGAAAGCTTTTTGTATTTTAATTCATTTAATAAATTTTTTATTTTCCCATCATCATATAATTGTTTTTCATTATAAAAAATATCGTGATGAATTTTAAGATTAGATAAAGTTGTTTTGATATCGTCAAATATTTCGTTTTCTGCTTTTTCTTTAAAATTTCCATCAGGATCATCTTTCTTTAAAGTATCACCTTTTTCATCAATTAATTTTTGGGCAATATCTTTAATGTATTCGCCTTGATAATAATCCTCAGGGAAAGTAATTTTTTCACCTAATAATTCTAAATATCTTAGTTTAACAGAATCCCCTAAAACACGCATTTGTCTGCCGGCATTATTAAAATAATATTCTCTGTCAACCTTATAACCAACCCACGAAAGAAGATTTGCAAGTGTATCGCCCACTACAGCATTTCTTCCGTGCCCTACTGTTAATGGACCTGTAGGATTTGCAGATACAAATTCAACATTAGCTTTTTTACCTGCGTATATTTTAGTTTTACCAAAATTATCACCTTGTTCTAAAATTTCATTAATTATTTTTGAAGAAAATGAATCAGTAAAATAAAAGTTAATAAAGCCATGTCCGGCAATTTTAATATCATTAATGATGTTGTCAGAATATTTAAGAGAAGAAATTATTTCTTCAGCCACTTCCCTTGGGCTTTTCTTTAATTGCTTGCTTAGAATCATTGCAATGTTGCAAGATAGGTCTCCATGCCCAGTATTTTTGGGTACTTCTAATAAGATAGATTGATTTTGTAAATAATCTAATTTATTAGATAAATCATTGAATATAGATAAAATATAATTTTTCAAGTTTTAACTTTTTTTGGATTTGTTTTTTCTAATTTAGGATCTGCTATTTTTTTAATAGGTACATCACCCCAAAGTCTTTCTAAATTATAATATTCTCTGGCATCTTTTTTAAATACATGAACAACCACATCAACATAATCCAATAACACCCAAGAAAGAGTTTGATAACCTTCTTTATGCCAGCATCTAATTCCTTTATCTTTTAATTTTTTATCTATTTCATCAGTAATAGCTTTTACTTGTGTGGTAGAATCAGCACTGCAAATTATAAAATAATCAGCAAAGGAAGAATGTTTAGATAGGTTTAATAATACTACATCATACCCTTTTTTTTCAAATATTAATTCTGTTATTTTCTTTGATAATTTTTTAGAATCCATTTTGCCTCATTTTTTAACAACTAATTGTTTATAATCTTTACCGACTATAATTGAAACATCTAATAAATAGTTTTTATTTATCTGCTGAATAACATTTACTTTATCTATTCCTAAAGAATCGGCAATATCTTCTGCAATTTTATAATTCCCTTTTCTATCAATTATTATTGATTCCTCTATATCAAATGATTTGTAGTTCCCTATTTGTACTACATCATATTTCATATTTCTAAGATAATCAGTTATATCATCAGCAGCACCTGAGAAGCCACATCCATTCAATACTTCAACTTGAATTGGTGGTTTATTGTTTATGTTTTTATTGCCAGCAATATTATTATATTCATTTAGATTTTGAAGTTTTATTATAAGTGAAACTGTTATAATAACAATAATAATTACCAATAGAATTATTAAACTATTAAGTATAACTTTTAATCGATTTTTATTTATTGAATTTTTTAACGAAGATTTTTGGGGTTGAGTACTATTGTTCACTTATATGAATTTTTTAATAGATAAATGGATTAAAATCATAACCATAATTATAATTAGGAAACCTGTTGTAATTGTAATATGATTGGTAATATCCATAAGGATTATTACTGAACTGAAGTTCTATCATAAAATTATTTGAAGGTCTATAATTTATTGATACTTTATCAATATATATTCCGTCAAATTTATCATTAGAATTATTAAGTGTACTATAAGGAGTTGTAACAAGGCTTGTCCATAATTGGAAATTCATTTTATCGTTAAACTTATAAAATATTCTGTTTGTGTATGAACCAACGGCTAATTGATTACTGCCTGAAGTTGAAAATGATAAATTATAAATATGGTTCATATGGAAATTTTCAGGATTGAATATGCCAAATATATAATTGTTTTGATTAACAATTATTCCATCCGATATAGATCCTTTTATCAAATTGTTGTCTTTATATTGTGAATATATAGGTATCGAATAAAATAAAATCAGAATTAAGGTAGTATTTTTAAGAATTTTTAACATTATTTTCATATCAAATATAATTATAATAAATATATACATTCAAGATGCAAATGAGTTCCAACCAAATTATTTTCTAAATTATATATATTATTGTATTGACTATATTAATAATAGCACTTACATTTACAATCATAATTATGAAAACATATTCTGAGACATATTACAATTATTTTTTATTTACCAAAAAATCTTGGTGGTGGTATAATATTAATAATATGACTCAGTAACCTGTAAATAAATAATTTTCAAAATTAACCCCTTGCAGATTGCTGTAAGGGGTTTTTTTATATCTAAAATATTATGAAATTTGATAAATATAAAAAATTAACACAAAACTATAATTTAATTCCGGTTTACGAAATAATAACTGCAGATATGCTTACCCCTGTTTTAGCTTATTTGAAACTTAGGAGTATTAAGCATCAGAGCTTTTTGCTTGAATCCGTGGAAGGGGAAGATAGTATTGCCAGATATTCTTTTATTGGAAACAATCCTATAATTACGGTTTCAACTACAGGAGAATATATTACAGTTAAAGAAGGAAATAATAAAAAGAAAATAAAGAAGAATGTTTTTAATCACTTAGAAGAAATAATAAAAAAATATAAACAGCCAAAGCTTAATGAATTACCGGATTTTACAGGTGGATATGTTGGGTTTTTAGG
>PFVA01000044.1:1351-1619 GCA_002790365.1 Ignavibacteriales bacterium CG_4_9_14_3_um_filter_30_11 | reverse complement strand
ACCGTTTGAAGTAGGCCTTGGAATAGTCACTTATAACTTTAAAACTGGGCATAGTGGTGGTAAAATTTTTGGAAATAAAGACAGTGGTTTCTTTATAACATCACTCGTTGGAATTAAGAAGAGATTTAAGGGAATGCTTTTAAAATTTTCCTTTACTCCTTTTTATAATCCCGAAAATTCTGAGATTCATCTTTACGGTGGTTTAAGTTTTGGAGTTACATTTTAAATAATAAAGGAACGATAATGAAAAAAATAATCTTTATATACA
>PFVA01000044.1:0-1332 GCA_002790365.1 Ignavibacteriales bacterium CG_4_9_14_3_um_filter_30_11 | reverse complement strand
AGTAATTTCCGGTTGTGTAGTCGATCCGGGAAGTGAAACTATATACCGCCGTCAAATCACAATAGAATCAAATTTATCAAAATTTCAAATAAATATATTAAATTTTGATTCAACAACCGTATATCCTTATTTATTGCAAGATATAACAAATACTAATCTTAGTAGTGGTAATGTTATTTATACAATTTTTCCTGTTCAGGATACGGGATATATAAAATTTAAGATGTTTGGTGGTGAAGGAAATTCTAATTTGACTGTTCCTTTAAGTTTTAAGGATTCTCTTGTAATTAATACACCTATAGACACAACCCTTTTATTTATACACGATTTTTCATTTAATTAAGTTCTTTTTCATAACTATTACATAAACTATTTTCTAAGGAGGGTACAAAATGAAAAAATTAAAAATCTTACTACCGATTATAACTTTCCTATTTTCTATAAATAATCTAGTCGCCCAATCAAGTGGATTTCCAGATTATGTACCGACTATCCCCACAGATAGAAGGGTTGACTGGCACAATGTTGGGAATAACCAAATACCCACATCTTTTAATAAAGTGTTTAATGTTATAAATTATGGAGCTTTTCCTAGTGATGGAGCTGAAGACAGCCAATCTATACAGAATGCGATTGAAGCAGCAAGAGTTTATATTTCTGCTAATCCCGGGCATTATGCAATTGTTTATTTTCCTCAAGGTAATTACTTCCTAACAGGTGGAATAAGCATGGTTAATGACGAAGTTAAGGATTACAGTAATATCTGTCTAAAAGGGGACGGTTCTGACAAAACCCGTCTATCTTTTTCAGATCAATATAAAGGTAAGGCTATATTTATTTCTGGTAATTCCATTGGTATTCCTCAAACCATCATTTCAGGCTTTCAAAAAGGTGATAACACAATTACTCTTAACGGGAGTACTCAAGATTATAATATCGGAGATTATGTTGAAATATTAAATGACTTTCCATTGCAATGGGAAACCAAACTTGGACAGATAGATAAAGTAATAGGTAAAACAGGGACATAATTGATATTAGAAGATAAATTATCTATCGATTACGATTTAGGAAGTAGTCTTATAACTGTTCAAAAATTAATCCCTATTAAAAATGTTGGTATAGAAGATCTAATTATTGAGAGGGGTAATACATCCGGAATGTGGGATAACACTTTAGAATATAATTATGCAGCCAAATGTTGGATTTTAGGAGTTGAAAGCTTTTTGACCTATAAGCACCATGTAAATATACATAACATGATCTTACCCCTAAAAAGTAGACATTAAGTTAAGCAACTTTTTCAATTAATTCGGGTCTGTAAAATAATTT
>PFVA01000104.1 GCA_002790365.1 Ignavibacteriales bacterium CG_4_9_14_3_um_filter_30_11 | reverse complement strand
TCAATTGCTTCACCACACTTTCCTAAATAAATTGATATAGCAATATTTAACAACTCATCATTTCTTTATACATTAGCATATAAATAAACTTATAAGGAATAAAGTAAATCATGACTATTATCGTTCCCTTTATTCTTCAGTCTGCAACTCTAATACTTTTTTATAGGATGTAGTTTCATCAATTTGAGCTTTGCTTATAGTTGATATAAATAATGCAGTTATAATTACAACAAATAACTTAAGTTGATTTTTCAACTTTTATATCATTCTATATAAAACTATTTTTTTATATCTTATATTAAAAGAAAAATATTATAAACAGTTAATATTTAGTTATCTTTTCCATTGCAATATCAAAGCCTGAAATTAATTCTTTAAATAATTCATCGACTGAAAGAATATTTTTAATTATGCCTGAGCTTTGACCCGCCTCCATTTCTCCATCAATCTCATCACCTTCAAATATTCCCAATTTTTCTCTTTTTTTCCCAAGTAGTTCTTCTAGCTGTTTTTCATCCCATCCGTTTTGCTCTGCTTGAATAGAACGATTCGCGAAATCATTTTTTAACATTCTTACTAGCCCAATTTTTTTATATGCAAGTATCGTATCATTGTCTTTAGCATCAACAACTCTTTTTTTATAATTATCGTGCGCAGAGGATTCAACTGTAGCAGCAAATCTGGTTCCGATTTGTACACCTTCTGCACCGAGAGAAAGTGAAGCTAATATTCCTCTTCCATCTGCAATACCACCGGCAGCTATTACAGGTATTTTAACAGCATCAACCACCTGAGGGGTTAAACACAATGTAGTTGTTTCATCAATGCCATTATGTCCCCCGGCTTCAACTCCTTCTACTACAAGGGCATCACAGCCTGAAGATTCCGCCTTCAATGCAAATTTTACAGAAGGGACTACATGCACAACAATAATATTATTTGCTTTTAATTTATCTGTATATGATTTTGGATTACCAGCTGAAGTAAAAATAATTTTAATTTTATTTTGAATACATATATTTACTAAATCTTTGGCATCTTTTCTCATTAAAGGAATGTTAACCCCAAAGGGTTTATCTGTTGCATTATTACATTTTAATATATGCTCTTCTAATAGTACTGGTTTCATAGAACCAGATCCAATTAACCCTAAACCACCATTATTAGATACAGCTGATGCTAATTTCCAACCCGAGGCCCAAACCATACCAGCTTGTATTATCGGGTATTTAATTGAGAATAATTGTGTTATTCTATTATTAATTGTCATAAAATATCAATCCATTTTAATTTGTTAATAAAAACAAGATTAAGTAATTTTGAATTTATACTCAAACAAAATAATCAATTATGAGAGCAATTATACCTGTTGCAGGTATGGGCAGCAGACTAAAACCACATACTTATACTATACCTAAAGTTTTATTAAATGTTGGTGGTAAACCCATATTAGCTCATATTTTAGATAAATTAATATCTGAAGAAATTAATAAAGCTACATTCGTTATTGGTCATTTGGGTGACCAAATTAAAAAATATGTAAAAAATGAATACCCTCAAATTAAAAGCGAGTTTGTAATTCAAAAAGAA